>NZ_JBFUMD010000105.1:0-9325 GCF_054049555.1 Nocardioides sp. P5_C9_2 | reverse complement strand
CGAGTACGTCGGCGCCCGCGGCGCCCGGTTCGCCGTCTTCCCCGGCAGCGTCCTCAAGGGCCGCAACCCGCAGTTCCTGATGGCCGGCGAGCTGGTCGAGACCTCCCGGCTGTGGGCGCGCCAGAACGCCGCCATCAAGCCCGAGTGGGCCGAGCACCTCGGCGCCCACCTGGTCAAGCGCAGCTGGTCCGAGCCGCACTGGTCGGCCAAGCGGGCCGCCGTGATGGCCCACGAGAAGGTCACCCTGTACGGCGTGCCGCTGGTCGCCGACCGCCTCGTCACCTACGGCAAGGTCGATCCCGCCCTGGCCCGCGAGCTGTTCATCCGTCACGCCCTCGTGTACGGCGAGTGGCGCACCCGGCACCGCTTCGCCGCCGACAACGCGCGGCTGCTCGAGGAGGCCGAGGAGCTCGAGCACCGGGCCCGACGTCGCGGCATCGTCGTGGACGAGCACACCCTCTTCGACTTCTACGACGCCCGGGTCGGGCCCGACGTGGTCAGCGGTGCCCACTTCGACCAGTGGTGGAAGCGCGAGCGCCAGAAGCGCCCGGACCTGCTGACCTTCGACCCCGAGATGCTCACCCACGCGAACGCCGAGGAGATCCGTCAGGCGGACTTCCCGACGAGCTGGCACGACAGCGACGAGGAGGGCCTGACCTTCCCGATCAGCTATCACTTCGAGCCCGGGTCGGCCGACGACGGCCTCACCATCGAGGTGCCCGTGAGCACCCTCAACCGGGTCGACGCCGGGGACTTCTCGTGGCTGGTGCCCGGCCTGCGCGAGGAGCTGGTCACCGAGCTCATCCGCAGCCTGCCCAAGAACCTGCGCGTCAGCTTCGTCCCCGCGCCCAACACCGCCCGCGAGTTCCTGACCGCCACGCCGCCGGGGGAGGAGCCGATCCTCGACGCGCTGGAGCGCTACCTGCGCTCGAGCACCGGCGTGGTCGTGCCCCGTGAGGCCTGGGACTGGTCGCGGGTGCCGGGCCACCTCCAGCCGACCTTCCGCGTCGTCGGCGACGACGGGAGCGTGGCCGCACGAGGCAAGGACCTCGAGTCCCTCAAGGAGCCGCTGCGTCCCTCGCTCGCGCAGGCCATTGCCGACGTGGCCGCCGACTCGGGGGTCAGCGCCACGGGGAGGACGAGCTGGAGCTTCGGCACCATCGAGGAGTCGTTCGTCCAGCGCCGGGCCGGGCACGAGGTCCGCGGACACCCCGCGCTGGTCGACGAGGGAGCCACGGTCGGGCTCCAGGTCTTCGCGTCCGCCGACGAGGCCGCCTCCCGGCACCGGCTCGGCGTACGCCGTCTCCTGCTGCTCGCCCTCGGACCGGCACCGTCGGTGGACCGGCTCGGCCTGGACCAGCGGGCCAAGCTTGCGCTCGTCGGGTCGCCGTACCCCTCGATCGCCGCCCTCGTCGAGGACCTGCGCCTCGCCGTGCTGGGGGACGCCGTCGACGCGCGCCCGCCGGTGCGCGACGAGGCGTCGTACGACGCGTTGATGGAGCAGGTGCGCCGCGACCACGACGCGGCGATGCTCGCCGGCATCCACGACGCCATCCGGGTGCTCGACGCCTGGCGCGCGGCCGACCGGGCGCTGTCGGGCCGGGCCGAGCTGGCCACCCTGCCCGCGCTCACCGACATGCGCGCCCAGGTCGGGCGGCTCATCGCGCCGGGCTTCGTCGGCGAGGCGGGGGCCGCCCAGCTGCGCGAGATCCCGCGCTACCTCGCCGCGGTGCAGTACCGCCGCGAGCGCCTCGACTCCCAGGTCGCCCGGGACCGTCAGCTGATGGACCAGATCGCCGACCTCCAGGACGCCTGGCTGCACCAGGTCGGCGCGCTGCCCGACGGACGCCCGGCGAGTGCGTCGCAGCGGACCGTGCGGTGGATGCTGGAGGAGTACCGCGTCTCGCTGTGGGCCCAGCACCTCGGCACCCGACAGACGGTCAGCGACCAGAGGATCCGCAAGGCGCTGGCCTGAGGCCTAGGGTGGAGCGCGTGTCCGACCAGCCCCGCCACCACAAGCCCGCCACTCCCGGCGCGGCCTACTTCGAGGACCTCGGGGGCGGCTCCGACCCGGCGCTGCTCCGTGAGGCCGGGGACCGTGCCGCCACCCTCCTCGTCCGGGGCGCGCGCGACACCGACGACCCCGCCGTCGTCGAGCGGGTGCTCCACCTCGCCGAGACCGAGGGCCTGGAGACTCTGGCCGACGTCTGGGCGGGGGCGCCGCCCGACACCCTGGCCGGCAGCCTGTGGCGCCTCTACCTGCTGCGTGCCTGGGTGCACGCCGCGCCGCTCACCGTCTCCCGGGAGTACGACGCCGGGCGGTCCCGCGCACAGGTCGCCCGGGTCGTCGCCGGGGTCGCCGATCCGCCCGGCCCCGAGGAGCTGAAGGCCATGGTCGACGAGACGCTGCGCGGCATCGCCGGCGGGGACTTCGCGGTCACGCTGCTGCGCGCGGCGGCCTTCGCCCGGGTCGTCGCCACCGGCCGCGCGGGGGCGCGCGGGAGCAGCCACGACGAGACCGTGAGGATGCTCACGTTGTCCGAGCAGCTGGAGTCGGCGGGCCACCTCGAAATGCGTCACGCGCTGGACTGACGACCTACACTCGTCCTCGGAGTGCGCCGGACCGCGGAAGCCCCGGGTCCCAAAATAAGCCGCCACGAGCGGCCATGCACCGTGAGGTGCTCCCGGCCCGGCGCACTCCGCGAACCGTCCCCCTATCCTCGGGGGATGTCCTCGTTGCGCGAACGGATCGTCCGCCTCCTGACCCCGTCGACCACGCGTGCCGGCGGCTCGACGTACGCACCCGAGGCCGACGGTGAGCCGGATCCCGGCGAGGTCGTGTGGGCCTGGGTGCCCTACGAGGACGACCCGAGCCAGGGCAAGGACCGTCCGGTGCTGGTCCTGGAGGAGAGCGCCGGCGGCTGGACCGGCCTGATGCTGAGCAGCCAGGACCACGACCGGGACGCCGCTGACGAGGCGCGGTGGGGCCGCTACTGGATGGACGTCGGCACGGGGGACTGGGACTCCCAGCGCCGCCCGAGCGAGGTGCGGCTGGACCGGCGCATCCCACTGGAGCGCGACGCCGTACGCCGCGAGGGCGCGGCCCTGGACCCGCAGCTGTTCGCCGCGGTGGTCGCGGCGGCGCAGGAGCGCCGGTAGCCGGGGTCGGTGCCCAACCGCCCACTAGGGTTGCGACCGCTGTGACGATGAGGCCCGACAGGCGGGTCTGCGACGACGGAAGGACACCGGGGATGCTTCGGCGGTTGGCGGCGGCAGGGACCGCGATGGCCCTGTGCCTCGCCCTGGCCGCGTGCAGCGACGACGGGGGCTCCCCGGAGCCGCCGCAGGCCAGCGCGACCACCGACCCGCCGACCGCGTCACCCACGGAGGTCACCCGGCTCAGCTTCGGCGCCTACGGCAGCGCCGACGAGCTCGCGGCGTTCCAGCAGGTCGTCGACGCCTTCAACGTCAGCTCCACGACCCGCAAGGTCGACCTGGTGACCTGGCCCGACCACGAGGCCGCCCTTGAGGCGGTGCTCGCCGGTGAGGCCCCCGACGTCTTCATGGCCTCGCGCCGCGACCTGCGCCCCCTCACCGAGGCCGAGGCCACCCAGCCGGTGAGCCAGCTGCTCGACGAGCGCGGCGTCGACTTCGGCGACCGGTACTCCCGCGACGCCGTCGACGCCTTCGCGCTGGACGACGAGCTCCAGTGCATGGCCTACTCGGTCTCGCCGATGGTCATCTACTACAACGACGAGCTCGTCGACTTCGACAAGATGGAGCGTCGCGGGCTCGACGTGCCCGGCGAGGACGCGCAGGGGGACCGCACCCGCTGGAACCTGGCCGAGTTCACCGCCGCCGCGCAGTTCGCGACCCGTCGCGGCAGCGCCGACGGGGTCTGGATCGAGCCCACCCTCCAGGGACTGGCGCCCTTCATCTACTCCGGCGGCGGGAAGGTCGTCGACGACGCCGACGACCCGACCTCCCTGGCCCTGTCGGACGAGGCCACCGTCGACGCCCTCGACCGGACGCTCGCGGTCCTGCGCGACTCGGCCCTCACCCCGAGTCCCAGCGAGCTCGAGGAGAGCTCGGCGCTCCAGCGCTTCCGTCAGGGCAAGCTGGCGATGATCGCAGGCTTCCGCGACCTGGTGCCCGACCTGCGGCAGCGAGCCGAGCTGTCCTTCGACACGATCGCGATGCCGACGCTCGAGGAGGCTGCCACGGTCGGCGACATCGACGGCCTGTGCATCTCCGCCGACACCGAGCACGTCAACGAGGCCGCCGACTTCCTGGCCTACGCCGTGTCGGACTCCGCCATCGAGACGGTCACCCGCACCGGCTACATCGTCCCCGCCAACACCGAGGTCGCCGGCTCCGAGGTGTTCCTCGGTCCCGGGCGCCAGCCGTTGACGTCGAAGGTCTTCAACACCGCGATCCGCGGCATGGTCGTCCCGCCGCTGCTCGACAACGACCAGGAGCTCTCCGACGCCGTGGGCCCGCTCATCGACGACCTGGTCACCGACCCCGGGGTCCTCGACCTCGAGCAGGCCACCGAGACCATCGACGAGGCGTCGAGGGCCGTGCTCAGCCCCGAGGACGAGCCGAGCGAGTCGCCGTCCGAGTGAGACCTGGCCGCTGGGGCGGGCTTGCGCGGCCGGGGCCGGTGTGGGTGCTTGCGCGGCCGGGGCCGGTGTGACTGGCGGCGTACGACGGGTGTTGCGGCGTTGCGGTTGCGCGGCGCCGCCAGTGTGGGTGCTCGCGCGGCGGGGGCCGGTGTGACTGGCGGCGTACGACGGGTGTCGCGACGTTGCGGTTGCGTGGCGCCGCCAGTGTCGGTGCTTGACCGGCCGACGGTCAGGCGTCCTCGTCGGCCCCGTCGTCGAGGAGCTCGTCCTCGGTCGCCTCGGGCGGCTCGATGTCCCCGACCAGGACCGCGCCGGTGAGGGCGCCGGTGACCAGCTCGACCTGCCACGGGCGGGCGCCGAGGTCGCGCAGCTGCTGGCGCAGGGCGTCGGCGAGGTCGGCGGGCTCGCGCGTGGTCGGCGGCGCCCACATCGTGCGGCGTACGAAGTCGGGGGTGAGCAGGTTCTCCACCGGCAGCCCGAGCTCCCCGGCGAGGGTGAGCATCGCCGCCCGCGCGGCCTTGAAGCGACGGTCGGCCACCGGGTCGCGGTCGGCCCACATCCGCGGGTGCGGGGGACCCTCCTGGCGGGGGGCGCGGGTCGGGAGGTCGTCCTCGGGCATCTCCATCACGGCCTGGATGGTGCGCACCCACGTGCTGGCGTAGCGGTCGGCGCCGCGGCCGTGGAACCCCTGCGTGCCGAGCAGCGCGCCGCGGTCCGTGGGCAGCGCGGCGGCCGCGGCCACGATCGCGCCGTCCGGGATGACCCGGCCGGGCGTGACGTCGCGGCGTGAGGCGATCTCGTCGCGGGCCTCCCACAGTGCGCGGGCGGCCCCGACCGAGCGCCGTCCGCGGAGCTTGTGCACGCCCGAGACACGGCGCCACGCCTCCTGGCGCACGGCGGGCTCGAAACCGAGCAGGTGGTCGAACTCCTGGCGGGCCCAGGTGTCCTTGCCGGTCTCCTCGAGCTCGGCGGCCATCAGGTCGCGCAGCTCGAGGAGCACCTCGACGTCGAGGGCGGCGTACTCCAGCCAGGCCTCCGGGAGCGGGCGCGTGGACCAGTCGGCGGCGGAGTGCTCCTTGCGCATGCGCTGACCCAGCAGCGTCTCGACCAGGGTGGCGAGCCCGACACGGGGATAGCCGAGCAGGCGACCGGCGAGCTCGGTGTCGAAGAGCGAGGTCGGCTCGAGCCCCACCTCGCGCAGGCAGGGGAGGTCCTGGGTCGCGGCGTGCAGGATCCACTCGGTGCCGGCGAGGGCCTCCTGGAGCGGGGCCAGCGACTCGAAGGCGATCGGGTCGACCAGCCAGGTGCCGGCCCCCTCGCGGCGCAGCTGGATGAGGTAGGCGCGCGCCGAGTAGCGGTAGCCCGATGCCCGCTCGGCGTCGATGGCCACCGGGCCGGTGGCCGCGGCGAGCGCCGCGCAGGCCTTGGCGAGCCCGTCCTCGGTGTCGGTGATCTCGGGGAGCCCGTCGCGCAAGGTCAGCAGCGGGACCTCGGGGGCCGGCGGGGCGTCGGGGTCAGCGACCTGGCTGTCCTCGGGCTCGGGGGTGGACCTGCGTCGGGTCATCGTCAGGAGCCGCGCTGACCGCGCCGGCTCGGGATGGCGGTGACGCCCTCGGGCACCGGCGGCAGCCCGACGGCGGTGCACAGCAGCTCCGCCCACGCCTCGACGTGCGCCTTCATGTCGGGGACGCCTCGCTCACCGGTGACCGGCGTCCAGGACGCACGCACCTCGAGCTGGGCGGTGCCGTCCTCGTCGGCCATCCCGCCGAAGCTCTCGGTGGCCACGCTGGTCACGGTGCCGGAGGCGGCGAGGTACTCGGCGGAGTGCGCGTCGAGCGCCTCGGTCAGCCACGTCCACCCCACGGCGGCGAGCATCGGGTCGCTGATCAGCTCCGGGTCGATCTCCGCGCGGGCGTAGGCGACGCAGCGGAAGGTGCCCTCCCAGGCGTCGTTGCCGGCGGGGTCGTGGAGCAGGATGATCCGGCCGGTGCCGAGGTCCACCTCGTCGACCGTCACGTCGGCCGACAGCGCGGTCGACCACGGGGCGATGCGCTGCGGGGCCGGCATCTCCTCGCAGAAGACCTCGGGCCGGACCGCAGCGGCTCGCATCTGCTCTGCCGCCGCGCGGAACTCCGCGGGACCTGCGGCACCCGTTGCCGGGTGCGACTCCTGACGGGCCACCATGGCCCCACAGTAGGTCAGGAGCCGCCCGCGACGATGTGTCGCCACGCCGCCTGACCTGCGAGGATTCGCACCGTGACCAGCCTCGCCGACAGCCCGTTCCTCCGAGCCGCGCGCGGGGAGGAGCCCTCTCACACGCCCGTCTGGTACATGCGGCAGGCCGGCCGCTCGCTGCCCGAGTACCTCGCGCTGCGCGAGGGCACCGCGATGCTCGACGCCTGCATGGACCCCGACATGGTCACCGAGATCACCCTCCAGCCCGTCCGCCGGTACGGCGTGGACGCGGCCATCTTCTTCTCCGACATCGTGCTGCCGCTCAAGGCCGTCGGCGTCGACCTCGACATCAAGCCCGGCGTCGGCCCGGTGGTGGCCCAGCCGGTGCGCACGCTGGCCGACGTCGCGGCCATCGACGACCTGACCCCCGACCACGTCCCGTTCATCACCCAGGCGGTCCGGAGCCTCGTGGGCGAGCTCGGCGGCACCCCGCTCATCGGCTTCGCCGGGGCGCCGTTCACCGTCGCGTCGTACCTCGTCGAGGGCGGTCCCTCCAAGGAGCACGCGAAGACCAAGGCGATGATGTTCGGCGCCCCCGAGGTGTGGGACGCGCTGATGACCAAGATCGCCGGCATGGCCGCGACGTACCTCCGCATCCAGGTCGAGGCCGGGGCGAGCGCCGTCCAGCTCTTCGACTCGTGGGCCGGGGCGCTCACGCCCGCCGACTACCGCGCGCACGTGATGCCGCACTCGGCCCGGGTGCTGGCCGCCGCAGGCGAGCTCGGGGTGCCGCGCATCCACTTCGGCGTCGGCACCACCAACCTGCTCGGGCTGATGGGCCAGGCCGGTGCCGATGTCGTGGGCGTCGACTGGCGCACCCCGCTCGAGAACGCCATCCCGCTCGTCGGCGACAAGGTCGTCCAGGGCAACCTCGACCCGACCCTGGTCTTCGCCCCGACCGAGGTGATGACCGCCCGAGCCGGCGAGATCATCGAGGCGGGCCGGGCGGCGAAGGGACACATCTTCAACCTGGGCCACGGGGTCATCCCGAGCACCGACCCCGACCAGCTCAAGCGGCTGACGGAGTTCGTGCAGGGCTACCCCCGCTAGGCCGACCCCGCGGCCCGGGTCAGGACCCGGTGGCCGCAGCCTTCCGCGGGGTCCGGGTCCTCCGGGTCACCACCGGCTTGCCGGGCTCCGGCTTGCTGGACTCGGCTGGGCTGGACTCGGCTGGGCTGGACTCGGCTGGGCTGGACTCGGCTGGGCTGGACTCGGACCGGGCGGGCTCGGCCGGTGCCGACGCGGGCTCGGCAGTGGACGCGGGCTCGGCAGTGGACGCGGTCGCCTTGGCGGTCCGCTTGCGGGCCGTCTTGGTCACGGTCGGCCGGCCGGAAGCGGACTCGCCGGGCTCGGTGGCCGGGGTGGGGTCGGCAGTGGTGGCCTCGGCCGGCTCCGAGGCCGCGGCCTTCCGCGACCTCGAGGCCCGCTTCGCGGGCGCCTTCTTCGCAGGGGCCTTCCTCGCCGGGGCCTCGGCAGCCGGGGCCTGGGCGGAAGTCGCCTGGGTGGAGGGCGCCTGCTCGACGGCGACCTCGGCGGGGGCTTCCTTCGGGGTCGCCTCCTTCTGGGTCGCTTCCTTCGGCGGAGCGTCCTGCGTGGGCGCGGCCTTCGTCGTGGCCTGCTTGGCGGCCTGCTTGCTCGCGGCCTGCTTGCTCGCGGCCTGCTTCGCCGGGGCCGACCTGGTCCCCTTGGCCGGCCGGCCGGCGAGCCGCACCAGGATCTGGCGGCCCTCGGTCCGCGACTCGAGGTAGGGCTGGGCCGCGACCAGCGACGACAGCTTGGCGTGGCCGAAGTTGCGCGGGTCGAAGCTGGCCTGGGTGCGGCTGAGGTGATTGCCGATCGAGGAGACGGTGCTCCAGCCCTCGTCGTCCGCGGTGGCGTTGACGGCCCGGGTCAGGACGCCGTCCAGGTCGATCTTCGGGGCGTCGTCGTCWGGGGCAGTGGAGCCGGGCGCGTCGTCGGCCGGCTCCGCGTCCGCGGACTCCTCGCCCAGCACCTCGAGAGCGATGAACCTGTCGCAGGCGTTCTGCAGCGACTGCGGGGTGCGTTGGCGTCCGAGGCCGTAGACGACCTTGCCGGACTCGCGCAGCCGCAGCGCGAGGCCGGTGAAGTCGGAGTCGCTGCTCACCAGCGCGAACGCCTCGACGTTGCCGGCGTACAGCAGGTCCATCGCATCGATGATGAGCGCCGAGTCGGTCGAGTTCTTGCCGACGGTGAAGGCGTTCTGGTGGATGGCGCGGATGGCGCGGGCGTTGAGCTCGCGGGTCCAGCCGCTGAGGCGCTGCGACGAGAAGTCGCCGTACGCACGCTTGATGGTCGGGGTGCCGTACTTGGCGAGCTCCTCGAGCAACGCCTCCGCGTACTTCGGTGAGGTGTTGTCGGCGTCGATGAGCACGGCGATCCGGACACTGCTGCTGAGGTCGTGGTCCACACCGGCACCTTACTGACGCCCGGTGCCGCTCCGGTAC
>NZ_JBFUMD010000104.1:0-9364 GCF_054049555.1 Nocardioides sp. P5_C9_2 | reverse complement strand
GGCCAACCCCGACCCCGAGGTCGACCCCGCCGAGGCGGGCAAGCGGGCCGCGGTGGTGGCCAGCGGCCRCTCGGACTACCCCAACCAGATCAACAACGTGCTGGCCTTCCCGGGCGTCTTCCGAGGCCTCCTCGACGCCCGCGCCGAGGACGTCACCATCGAGATGCTGCTGCGCGCCGCCGAGGCCATCGCGCTCGTCGTGACCGACGAGGAGCTCAACGCCTCGTTCATCATCCCGAGCGTCTTCCACCCCGACGTCGCCAAGAAGGTCGCCGCCGCGATCAGCCACAAGGAGTCCTGAGCGTCTCGCGGGCGTGCCGTTCACTAGTCTGTCCGGACCGGCGGCCGCACCGGCCGCCGTCAACGGGGAGGACGACATGAGCAACGACGGCACCAACACGCCCGAGGGCGGCACCGACACGCCGGGTGGCGACCCCTACGGCCGACCGGACCAGGGACAGCCCGACTACGGGCAGGGCTACGGACAGCCGGACTACGGCCAGTCGCCGTACGGTCAGCAGCCCGGCTACGGCGAGCCCGGCCAGTACGGCGCGGCGCCGGTCGTGACCGAGCCGCCGGCGCCGATCCGCACGGCCGTGCTGCTGATGCGGGTGGGGGCGCTGCTGTCGCTGGTGAGCCTGCTGAGCACCTTCCTGTTCCGCGGCCAGATCCGCGACCAGGTCGAGCAGACCCTCGAGGACCAGGGCACCRCGATCACCGCAGACGCCGTCGACACGGCCGTGGCGATCGGCACGGCCTTCGCGGTCTTCGTCGGCCTCATCGGCGTGGCGCTGTGGCTGTGGATGGCGTGGGCCAACGGTCGCGGGAAGGGCTGGGCGCGCATCGTGGCGACCGTGCTGTTCGGGCTGTCCGCGGTGTCGTTCCTCTTCTCGTTCTCCCAGCCCCAGCCGGTGCTCTCGACGCTGCTCGGGGTGGTCAACCTGGTCCTGGGCGCCGCGATCGTCTTCCTGCTGTGGAAGCGGGAGTCCAGCGCGTACTACGCCTCCGTGTCGGGCCAGCGTCGCCGCTGACCCGACACCGGGCTCAGGCCTCGAGCGGGTGCTCGGGCCCGACCCTGCGCGGCCACCAGAAGCGGTCGCCCAGGGTGAGCGCCAGCGCGGGCACCAGCACGGTGCGCACCAGCAGGGTGTCGAGCAGGACGCCGATGCAGATCACGGTGCCCAGCTGGGCGAGCACCACCAGCGGCAGGACGCCCAGCACGGCGAAGACCGCGGCCAGCAGGATGCCCGCGCTGGTGATCACCCCGCCGGTCGCGGTCAGCGCCCGCAGCATGCCCTGGCGTGACCCGTGCTCCGCGGCCTCCTCGCGGGCGCGGGTCACCAGGAAGATGTTGTAGTCGACGCCGAGCGCCACGAGGAACAGGAACGCCAACAGCGGCACTCCGGAGTCGAGGGCCTCGAAGCCCAGCGGCCCGGTGAAGAGCCACCACGAGATGCCCATGCTCGCGGCGTACGTCGCCAGCACGGTCGCGACGAGCAGCAGCGGCGCCACGACGGCCCGCAGCAGCAGGAGCAGGGCACCCAGCACCAGGACCAGGATCAGCGGCAGGATCAGCAGCCGGTCGCGCTGGGCGCTCTCGCCCTGGTCGATCGCGGTCGCCTCGGTGCCGGTGACGTGGGTGTCGTCGAAGGGGGCGACCGCGTCGCGCATCGCCAGGATCGTGTCCCGCGACTCGTCGCTGCCGGACGGGGCGTCGAGCACGGCGTCGATCTGGGAGACGCCGTTGCCCTGCTGGCCGATCGCCGCGGTGCCGACGCCGTCGACGCCCTGGACGGCCGCGAGGACCTGGTCCGCGTCGTCGCGGGTCAGCACCTGCGCGGGGTCGGAGACGCCGGCGGGGAACGACTCGGCGAGACGGTTCGAGGCGGAGATCGCCTCGGGCTCCACCAGGAACTGGTCGGCCTGGTCGAGGCCGGTGTCGATGCGGAAGACGCCGATCGCCATCACCGCGAGCAGCACGAGGGTGCCGGTCACGAACGCCGCGGGACGCTTCGCGACGCGGGCGCCGACCTTGTGCCACAGCGAGTCGGTGTCGACCAGCGCGGGGTCCCCGACGTGCGGCACCCGCGGCCAGAAGACCCACCGACCGAACAGCACGAGCGCCGCCGGCAGCACGAGCARCACGAAGGTCGCCGCGACCACGACGCCGATGGCGCAGGCGAGGCCCAGCCCCCGCGTCGTCGGGACCACCGACAGGAGCAGGGTGAGCAGGCCGAGCACCACGGTGGTCGAGCTGGACAGGACGGCCTCGGCGGTACGGCGTACGGCGACGGTCATCGCCACGTACCGGGACTCGTGGGCCTTCAGCTCGTCGCGGTAGCGCGAGATGAGCAGCAGCGCGTAGTCGGTGCCGGCGCCGAAGACCAGCACCGAGAGGATGCCGACCGTCGACTCGTCCCAGGCGACGTCGAGCACGGCCATCACCTGGGTGGCGAGCACGGCGGCCAGCCGGTCGGCGACCCCGACGACGGTGAGCGGGATCAGCCACAGGATCGGGCTGCGGTAGGTGATGAGGAGCAGCAGGGCCACCACGCCCGCGGTGACCAGCAGCAGGTTGGTGTCGGCGCCCTCGAAGACGGCGGCCAGGTCGGCCTCGACCGCCGCCGGCCCGGTCACCTGGCTCGTGACGCCGTCGGGACGGTCGGCGGTCAGCGTGTCGCGGAGCTCGGTCACCCGGTCGGCGTTCTCGGTGGCGGAGGTCGACTCCACCGGCACCACGGCGATCGCGGCGGTGCCGTCCTCGGCCACCGTGACGGGTCCGGTGGGGCCGGCGGGCACGGCGCCGAGCTGCTCGGCCTGGGTGCTCAGGTCGGCCACCACCTCACGGCTCAGCTCGCCCTCGTCGCTCGTCCACAGCACGACGGCGACGGAGGCGTCGTCGTCGGGCAGGGCGTCGCGCAGCGCGGTGCCCTGGGTGCTGTCGTAGCCCTCGGGGAGGGAGTCCAGGCTGGTCCGCTCCCGCGTCCCCTCGCCGAGTCCCACGATCAGCCCGACGGCGAGCAGCAGGGGGATGAGCGCCACCAGCCACGCGGTACGACGACCCAGGAGGGGGGAGATCCGGCGCTCGCCCTCATCGGCGCGGTCGCGTGGAAGGGTGGGGGTGGACATGGACGATCTCCTCGTGGGGGCTGCCGTGGAACAATAGTTCAGAACCTTAGTCGCTAAGTAGGTGAAACAAAATGCGGGAGTCGGACGTGGAACAGCCGAGGCCCTCGGAGGCCGCCACGGCCGCCGCGCCGGCCAGCGCCTTCGCCGACGCCTGGCAGCAGACCKGCAGCCTCGACGCGCTGCGCGAGTTCGCCGACGCCGCCGCCCGGATGCGCCCCATCGTCGCTCGTCAGGCCGGGTTGAGCGAGACCGAGCTGGCCGCCTTGGAGCACCTGGTGCGCGAGCCGCTCGGGCCCGCCGAGCTCTCCCGGCTCCTCGAGGTCAGCACCGCCGCCGGCACGGGCATCGTCGATCGCCTGGCCAGCCACGGACACGTGACGCGGGAGCCGCACGCCGGGGACCGGCGTCGTACGCGGGTGATGGTCACCGCCTCCGGGCGCGAGGAGGTGCTGATGCGGCTGATGCCGATGTTCACCGCGCTGCAGCGCCTCGACGAGTCCTTCGACGACGCGGAGCGGGCGGTCGTGGAGCGCTACCTGCGGGGGGCCCGCGACGCGTTCCGGGCGATCACGGAGCCGCCGGGGCCGTCCGCCTGACGATCAGCCGTGCTCGGCCGCGCGGGTGGCGACGAGGGCCGCGCCGATGATGCCCGCCTTGTTGCGCAGGGTGGCCGGCACGATCTCGGTCTCGATGTCGATGAGCGGACCGAACTTGTCGAAGCTCTTGCTCACGCCGCCGCCGACCACGATCAGCTCGGGGGAGAAGAGGCGCTCGACGGTGCGGTAGTAGGTGGTCAGGCGCGCGGCCCACTTCTCGTAGGACAGGTCCTCGTTCTCGCGGACGCTGTTGGCCGCCCGGGACTCCGCGTCGTGGCCGTCGATCTCGAGGTGTCCGAGCTCGGAGTTGGGGACGAGCACGCCGTCGTGGATGAGCGCCGAGCCGATGCCGGTCCCCAGCGTGGTGACGATGACCAGACCGCCGCGGCCGCGCGCCGCGCCGTACTCGACCTCCGCGAGGCCGGCCGCGTCGGCGTCGTTGACGACGTGCACCTCCCGGTCCAGGGCCTCGGTGAAGATCGCGTCGGCGTCGCTGCCGATCCAGGACCGGTCGATGTTGGCGGCCGAGGAGACCATGCCGTGGCGCACGACGGCGGGCACGGTCACGCCCACGGGCGAGGTCGAGGCGGGGAACCTGCCGACGAGCTCACGGAACACGGCGGCCACGGCCTCCGGCGTCGCCGGGCGGGGGGTGGCGATCTTGACGCGGTCGCCGGCGAAGGCGCCGGAGTCGAGGTCGACCGGCGCCCCCTTGATGCCCGTGCCGCCGAAGTCGATGCCGAAGGGGTCGTTGCTCATGGGCACACCCTGCCGCAGGGCCGTGCTGCGGACCAGTCGACCCCTGGCCGCCGGCTCAGGCGGCGCCGTCGACGAACGCGAGCACGCGGGCGTGGAACTCCTCGGCCGCCGCCGGGTTGTGCTCGGCGGGCAGGCCGGGCTCGTTGAAGAGGTGGCCGGAGTCGGGGTAGGTGACGAGCTCGGGCGTGACGCCGGCCCGCTTCACGTCCGCGGTGAAGTCGGCACGCACCTCGGGACCGTCGTCGAAGTCGTCGTGGTCGCCGACGTGCTCCTGGACCGGGACGCCGGATGGCCAGGTCGCGGACCCGTCGCCGAGGTACTTGGTCGGCATGGCGCTCCCCATGACCACCACCCCGCGGGCGTCGTCGGGGCGCTGGGTGGCGACGTACTCGGCCAGGCCGCCGCCGGCCGAGAAGCCCACGGCGACGAACGGCCCGTCCACGACCCGGGAGCGCTCGAGTGCCTCGGCCTCCTGGGCGTCCCCGTCGAGCTGGGCGCGGTGGGCCAGGGCCGGCTCGTAGGAGTCGAAGGTGCGTCCGTCGAGCAGGTCGATCACCTCGACGCGGTGCCCGGCGGCCCGCAGCCGCTCGGCCGTGTCGGTGACGCCGGCGCGGAGGCCCAGGACGGAGGGGAAGATCAGGATGTCGGTCATGTCGCCCACGCTAGGGGGCCGGTGGGCCCCCGGAAAAGCACGAGCGGACGCGTCCCGTCCTCTGTCACCGTGGCGGCATGACCATCTCGTCCGCACGACCCCGCCTCGGCGTCCCGCGCCACCTCGAGGGGCTGCGGGAGGCCATGGTCGCGTTCGTGCGGTACGCCGACCGCGCCGGGCTGCGGGCGCCGGTGCCGACCACGCCCGACTGGACCGTGCGCCGGCTGGTCGCCCACCAGGGGATGGTGCACCGGTGGGCGACCGCCACCGTCCGCGGGCTCGCCGCCGCCCCGGAGGTGCTCGAGCAGGAGGGGATCGACGCGGCCGACCCGCTCGACTGGCTCGCCGACGGCGCGATCGAGCTGGTCACCGCGCTCGTGCAGGCTCCCGAGGACCTCGAGGCGCCGGTGTTCCTGGCCGACGCCGCGACACCGCGCGAGTTCTGGGCCCGGCGCCAGTGCCACGAGACGACGATCCACGCGGTCGACGCGGCGGCGGCGTACCTCGGACGCCTCCCGCGCGCCGCGGACGTCTCGTGGATCTCCGACGAGGTGGCGCTCGACGGGATCGACGAGCTGCTCACCGGCTTCCTGCCACGCCCCCGCTCCCGGCTCCGCTCCTCGGAGCCGCACCGGATCGTCGTACTCCCCGACGCCGCAGGCGTGGCCTGGACGGTGGACGTGGGCCCGAYGTCGGCGGTGACCACGCGGATCGACCCGGCGGCGGGTCCCGACGGCGACACGCTGCTCGGCGGCTCCGCCGTCGCGCTCTACCTGACGCTGTGGAACCGCGGCGACGAGGTCACCCCGGACTCCGACGACTGGGACTCCACGTGGGGGGCGGCCGGCATCACCTGGTCCTGAGCCGGCGGGGACTCCCCACTTTACAACTCAGCCCCTCTTGTCAAGGTAGTTTACAAACCCTAGGGTCTTGTAAACCCCTCGATGAAAGGTGGCTCCATGAGCCAGGCTCGCTCGCTCGGCGGCACGGTCCCCCCGGGCTCCACGGACGGCTGGACGGACCGGAAGCGCCACCTGTGGCTCATCGGGCTGGTGGTGCCCAGCCTGGCCTTCGCCGGCGTCGGCCTGCACCACATCACCGGCTGGGGGGTGTGGCTGTGGCTGGGCCCGATCGTCATCCTCGGGGTCGTCCCGACCATCGACCTGGTGGCCGGGCTGGACCGGTCCAACCCGCCGGACGACGTGATCGAGGCGCTCGAGAACGACCGCTACTACCGCTGGATCACCTACCTCTTCCTGCCGATCCAGTACGCCGGGTTCCTCGGCGCCTGCTACCTCCTCGCGCGCCCCGAGGCGGTCGGCGGACTGGGCACGGTGGACAAGGTCGGGCTGGCCGTCTCCATCGGCTGCATCGGCGGGATCGGCATCAACACCGCCCACGAGCTCGGCCACAAGAAGGAGGCCAACGAGCGCTGGCTGTCCAAGATCGCGCTGGCCCAGGTCGCCTACGGTCACTTCTACATCGAGCACAACCGCGGCCACCACGTCCGCGTCGCGACCCCCGAGGACCCGGCCAGCAGCCGGCTGGGGGAGAGCTTCTACGCGTTCTGGCCGCGCACGGTCGGCGGCTCGCTGAGGTCCGCGTGGCGCCTGGAGAAGCGCCGCTACGCCCGCCGGAAGCAGCACCCGTTCCGGCCGGGCAACGACGTCCTCAACGCCTGGGCGATGACGGCGGTGCTGTGGGGCGGCCTGGTCGCGTGGCTCGGCGTCGGGATCGCGCCRTACCTCCTCCTCCAGGCGGTCGTCGGCTTCTCGCTGCTCGAGGTCGTCAACTACATGGAGCACTACGGGATGCTCCGTCAGAAGGTCGGGGTGGGTGAGCGCCGACGCTACGAGCGGGTGCTCCCCAGCCACAGCTGGAACTCCAACAACATCGCCACCAACGTGCTGCTCTACCACCTCCAGCGCCACAGCGACCACCACGCGAACCCGACCCGGCGCTACCAGGCGCTGCGCGACTTCGAGGAGTCCCCGGTGCTGCCGACCGGGTACGCCGGGATGATCGTGCTGGCCCTCCTCCCGCCCCTGTGGCGCCGGGTGATGGACCCGCGGGTGGTCGCGCACTTCGACGGCGACGTGGGCCGGGCCAACCTGAGCCCGCGGCACCGCCAGCGGTATCTGGGGCGGTACGACGCCGGCGCACCCGCCGTCGCCGACGTGCGCGAGGACGTCCTGCCCGCCCCCGTGGAGGAGGTGCTCGCCGCGCGCTGTCCGGGGTGCTCCTACACCTACGAGGTCGCGGTCGGCGACGAGCACGAGGGCTTCCCCGCGGGCACGGCCTGGGTCGACGTGCCGACCGACTGGTGCTGCCCGGACTGCGGGGTCCGGGACAAGGCGGACTTCGTGCCCGTGGACCCGACCCGGGTGGGCGCCTGACCGGAGCGCACCGGAGCGCACGGGAGATGCACCGGAGGTGCGCGGCGGCCTGCCTAGACTCGCCGCCATGGCGACCCCGACCCCGTTCACCCTGCGCGACCGGATCGTCACCTCCGCCGTCGCGATGACCACCGAGGTGGGCTGGGCGCGGGTGACGATGGGCCGGCTGGCCGAGGCCGCCGGCGTGAGCCGCCAGACCGTCTACAACGAGATCGGCACCAAGGACGCGCTGGCCGAGGCGATGATCCTCGGCGAGCTCGACCGGTTCCTCCGGGTCGTGGACGGCGCCTTCGAGCTGCACGCCGACGACATCACCGCGGCGATCGAGGCGGCGGCGTACGACGTCCTGGTCCTGGCCCAGGACAACGCCCTGCTCAAGGCGGTGGTCAGCGCCACCCACGGTGCCGACACCGAGCTGCTCCCGCTGCTGACGACGCACGCCGGGACGCTGCTCGACACGGCCAAGGCGGTGATCGAGGAGCGGGTCCGGGCCTTCGACCTCGACCTGCCGCCGCAGCGGCTGGCCCCGGCGATCGACATGGTCGTCCGGGTCGTGCTGAGCCACATCATGCAGCCGTCGGGGGCGGCGCAGCGGACCGCCGCCGACCTGGCCTGGATGGCGCGCCAGGTGCTCGGCGGCTGACGCGGGCCGACACGGGCCGCCCCGGTGGCCTAGCCTGCTGGCCGTGGGCGGCGAACCGATCGGGTGGGGTACGCCGCGTGGTCGCGCCGTCATCGCGGCCGCGACCCTCGGCTCGGGAATGACGTGGCTGGACGGCTCGGCGGTGAACGTCGCGCTGCGCACGATCGGCGAGGACCTCGACGCCTCGCTGGCGCAGCTGCAGTGGATCAACAACGGCTACCTGCTGATGCTGGCCTCGCTGATCCTCATCGGCGGCTCGCTGGGCGACCGCTTCGGGCGTCGCCGCATCTTCGTGCTGGGCACGGTCGTCTTCGCCGGGGCCAGCCTGCTGTGCGGGCTGGCGCCCACCGCCGAGGTGCTGATGCTCGCGCGCATCCTGCAGGGCATCGGCGGGGCACTGCTCACGCCCGGCAGCCTGGCGATGATCCAGGGGTCGTTCGGGCCACGGGACCGGGCGCGGGCGATCGGGGCGTGGTCGGGTCTGGGTGGCGTCGCGGGAGCGATCGGGCCGTTCGTCGGGGGCCTGCTGGTGGACCATGCGAGCTGGCGCTGGATCTTCCTGCTCAACCTGCCGCTGGCGGTCGTCACGGTGGTCATCGCCGTGCGGTGGGTGCCGGAGTCGCGCGACCCCCACGCCCCGTCGTCGTTCGACTACCTGGGGGCGGTGCTCGCCTCGCTGGCGCTGGGCGGGACGACGTACGCCCTCATCGAGTGGGGCGGCAACGGGGCGCCGTGGGCGGCGGCCGCCGGCGTGATCGCGGCGGTGGCCTTCGTCGCCCTCGAGCGGCGGGAGAAGGCGCCGATGATGCCCCCCGAGCTCTTCCGCGACCGCACCTTCAGCGCCAGCAACGCGATGACGCTGCTGGTGTACGCCGCGCTCGGCGCCGTGCTGTTCTTCCTGGTGATCCAACTGCAGACGGTCAGCGGGTACGACGCGCTCCGGGCCGGCGTGGCCACCCTGCCGATCACCCTGTGCATGCTCTTCCTCGCGGCCCGCGGGGGCGCCCTGGGGGTGCGGATCGGCCCCCGAATCCCGATGACCGTCGGTCCGCTGGTGATGGCGGTGGGCACGCTGCTCATCCGCGACGTGGGTGCCGACGTCGACTACTGGCGCGACGTGCTGCCCGGGATCACCGTCTTCGGCCTCGGGCTCTCGCTCATGGTCGCCCCGCTCACCTCGACCGTGCTG
>NZ_JBFUMD010000103.1:0-9399 GCF_054049555.1 Nocardioides sp. P5_C9_2 | reverse complement strand
TCCTGGCGGCCGTCGACGCCGCGCGGCTCGACCGCGACCCGTCCGTCGAGCCGGCGGGCGTCGTGCGGGTGGCGGGCTTCGCGACCGCGATCAGGCGCGCGCTGCTGCCCACGATGGCGGACCTGGCCACCCGTCACCCGTCCATCGACGTACGGGTGCACGAGCACGAGCCGCTGGAGGCCTTCGCGCTCCTGGCCAGGGACGACATCGACCTGGCGCTGGTCTACGACTACACCATCGCGCCGGCCTCGTGGCGCGCCGACTACGAGGTGACCCCCCTGTGGGAGGTCGAGTGGGGCCTCGGCGTGCCGGCGCGCGAGCCACGAGCGGGCCTCGCGGCGTACGCGGGTCGGGACTGGATCGTGAACTCTCGGCACACCGCCGACGAGGACGTCCTGCGCACCCTGGCGTCGATGGCCGGATTCACCCCCCGCATCGCGCACCGGATCGACTCGCTCGAGCTGGTCGAGGACCTTGTCGTCGAGGGGCTGGGCCTGGCGCTCCTGCCGCGTGGTCGTCACACCCGCACCGGGGTCGCGGTGGTGCCGCTCGCCGATCCGCGCGTGTGGCTGCGCGCGTACGCCGTCACGCGCCGCGGGCGGGACCAGTGGCCGCCGCTGCGGGCAGTGCTGGACCGCCTGTCCCGGGGCGGCTGAGCGGGTTCTCCCGCACGGGGCGCGTCCGGGTGCGGTAGAACTCGGTCATGGTCGACCGCAGTCCGGATGAGATGCCGGGACGGGTACGACGTCCCGTCGGTCGCCGTGGCCTGCTGGCGGCCCTGGGCTCGCTGGTCGGGCTCGGTGCGCTCGGCTGGGCCGTCGCGCCTCCCGCCGTCACCGAGCGGCTCGAGGGCAGGCTCGGCATCGAGCCCGAGGCCTTCGTCCCGGCCGCCGCCGAGGGGACGGTGCGCCTCGAGCGGGTGAGCTCGCAGGCGATGGGGGAGCTGGACCTGTTCACGGCGGTTCCGGCAGGTTTCGGGGACGGCGCCGGGCTGCCGGTCGTGGTGCTCCTGCACGGCTCCAGCGCCTCTGCGGCGGAGCTGCGCGGCTTCGGTCTCGGTCGGTTCGTCACGGCCGCCGTCGAGGCCGGGACACCGCCCTTCGTCCTGGCGGGCACCGACGACGGACCTGCGGGCTGGGTCCCGAGCGGGGACGTCGATCCCCTGCGGATGCTGCGGGACGACCTCCCGCGCTGGCTGGCGGAGCGAGGGTACGACGCCGAGCGGCGCGGACTGTGGGGCTGGTCCCGCGGCGGGTACGGCGCCCTCGAGCTGGCCACTCGCGAACCGGACTGGCCGGGGGCCCTGGCCCTCTTCAGCCCGGCCCTCGCTCCCGACGACCCGGTGCTCCTCGACCTGGGGGCGCTGGCGCACCTCCCGTGGGGCCTGTGGTGCGGGGAGTGGGACCCCTTCCGCGACGGGGCGCTGGCACTGGCCGACGCCGCGCCGGTCGCGCCCGATCCGTGGGTCGGCGGCGACGGTGGCCACACCCGCGCCTACTGGAACAGCCACACCCTCGCGATGCTCGACTGGCTGGTCCGGGAGCTGTAGCCGCCGGCGTCGGGCGTGGTCGCTGTCAGTGCCGTGCGGGTCGGCGGCTGGTCGCCATCGCGAGGGCACCGCCGAGGAGCCCGGTGAGCAGGAGCGCGTCGCGACGGGCGTCGGCCTCCTCCTGCTGGACCGACAGGAGGCGGAGTCGCTCGGTGGCTGTGACGGGGGAGCGTGTCGCCTCGTGGGGCTCCTCGGGAGCCATGACGAACCAGACCGTGATCGCGGCGATGGCCACCACGACGGCGGCCGCGATGCGGGGCCAGTCCGGGAGGCCGCCGGCGGCCTGGGCGGCGGCCCGTGCGGCGGTCCTGGCCCGGTCGTCCTCGGCCGCCTTGGCCCAGGCGGCCTGGTGGGCGGTCATCGCAGGGTCCGGGACGGGCTGGTCGTCGTGCGGTGTCGACATCGGTGCCGCCGTTCAGAAGCCCATGTCGAATCCGCCACCGTCGAATCCGCCGCCGTCGAACCCGCCGCCGTCACCGCCCCCACCGTCGTAGCCGCCGCCGTCTCCGCCCCCACCGTCGTAGCCGCCGCCGTCTCCGCCCCCACCGTCGTAGCCGCCGCCGTCTCCTCCGCCGCCGTCCCCGCCGTCCCCGCCGTCGCCGCCGAGGTCGGTGCCGTCCCCGAAGCCGCCGAACATCATCCCGCCCATGAACATCCACGTCATCGGACCGAAGGCACCGAAGTAGCCCATGGCGTACGGCTCGTAGGCACGGCCGCCCTGCCAGTAGGGGACCCGCTGCGCCCCGACCATCACCTTGCGGACGTCCGGTTCGGCGCCCGCGCGGACGCGCTCCACGTCGAGGGCGCAGGCGGGCACGTCCCGCTCGACACCGTCCGGTGGGACGAAGGGGACGTCGGCCACCGAGAGCCCGTGCCGGGGATCGAAGAAGCAGGGCGGTCGGCGGATCGGCAACGGCTCTCCCGCGACCCGGGCGCGCACGCACGCGATGGCGTAGCGGCCGTCCTCGACGATCTCGGTGACGTGCCGGATGTCGTCCGGACGGGTGAGGGCGTCGCCGGCGACCTTGGCCGACTCGTAGGCGTCGAGCGCCCGCTGGTAGTCGGAGCTGGCGCCGGCATCGAGCTCGTGCCCGCTCAGCTCGAGGTCCAGCTGCTGCAGGTCCTCACCGAGGGCGGTGACGTCCTCGAAGGCCAGCTTCCGCACCGGTGCGATCTCATCCTCACGCCGGCTCAGCTCACGCTCCTTGCTCCGGCGCGACGCCGCCAGGGCGATGCCTCCCAGCACCACGAGCACCAACACCAGCAGGATCGGCTCCATGACGAGATCCTACGGTCTCCTCGTGGAGGCGCTCCTCTACACGCTGCGGGAGTAGAGCTCCCGGATGACGTCCTCGATGTCCGGCTCCTGGATCGACAGGTCGGCCACGTCGTACGACGCCGCGACCGCCGCGACGACCGGCGCGGCACTGGCCCGGGCCGGGAACGACAGCCACTGCCGCGGCCCCTCCACCCGGCGTACGACGGCTCCGGGCACCTCGATCGGCGGCGCCTCGTCGACGAGGTCCACGACGAGGGTGCGGGTCGACCCGCCCTGGGCCTGCAGCGCGGCGAGCGGGCCGTCGAAGACCGCGGTGCCGTGGTCGATGACGAGCACCCGGTCGCACAGCGCCTCGATGTCCTGGAGGTCGTGAGTGGTGAGGACCAGCGTGGTGCCGCGCTCGGCGTTGAGCGCCCGCAGGAACTCGCGCAGCCGTCCCTTGCTCACCACGTCGAGCCCGATGGTCGGCTCGTCGAGGTAGAGGATCTCGGGGTCGTGCAGCAGCGCGGCCGTGATGTCGCCGCGCATCCGCTGGCCGAGGCTGAGCTGCCGAACCGGGGTGTCGAGCTGGTCACGGAGGTCGAGCAGCTCCACGAAGCGCTCGAGGTTGGCGCGGAACCGCGCCGGCGGGATCCGGTACATCTTCTGCAGCAGCTCGAAGGAGTCACGCAGCGGCAGGTCCCACCACAGGGTGGTGCGCTGGCCGAAGACGACACCGATGCGGCGGGCCAGCGCGACCCGGTCCCGGCTGGGGTCGAGACCGGCCACCCGGAGGTGGCCGCTGGTCGGGACGAGGATGCCGGTGAGCATCTTGATGGTGGTGGACTTGCCGGCGCCGTTCGGGCCGATGTAGCCGACCATCTCCCCGGGCTCGATGGCGAAGGTCAGGTCGTGGACCGCCCGCACCTCGTCGCGCACGCGCCTGCGTCCGCCGTCGACCTTGCGGCGCACCACGAAGGTCCGCTCGAGGTCCCGCACGTCGATCAACGACATCTCAGCTCCCGGTGGAGGTGTAGTGGCGCACTCCGGTGCGCCAGGCGAGCATGGCCAGCACGACGGTCACCAGCGCGGCGATCGGCGAGGCGAACTGCAGCCACGACGGCATCCCGAAGGGGTCCTCCCGGCCGAGCAGGTACAGCGTGGGGTACCAGTTCGCGAACGCGACCGGGACGACGAGGGTCAGCGCGACCACCACCTGGCGGTTGAAGATGCTGAGCGGGTACTGCGTCACGGTCGCGCCGCCGTAGGTGAAGGCGTTGGCGAACTCGGTGGCGTCGGTCGTCCAGAACTGGATGCAGGAGAAGCCGACGAAGAGGCCGAAGAAGATGGCCGCTCCGCTCAGCACCATGGACACGGCGACCAGCACCCGCAGCGGCGTCCACTCGACGTACGTGCAGGCCCAGCCGAACACGAGGGTGGCCTGGGTGATCCGCCCCAGCCGTCGCAGCGTGAACTGGTCGGCGCAGACCTGGACCAGCAAGGGGACCGGCTTGGTCATCATCTGGTCGAGGCGCCCGGTGCGGACGTAGGTGCCGATCCGCTCGACGGAGCCGATGGCGGTGTCCGCGATGCCCAGCGCCAGCGACCCGGCGCCGTACAGCAGCGCGACCTCGGGGAGCGTGAAGCCGGCCAGCTCGTCGAGGTGGGAGAACATGATCCACAGGCCGACGAAGTCCAGCCCGGTGATGAGGCCGTTGCCGACCGCGAGCAGCACGAACGAGGTGGGGTACTGCCAGGCGGCACGGATCCACAGCCACGCGATCTGGCCGTAGGTGCGCAGGTGCCCCAGGGCGGGGACGGGGGAGACCTCAGCCACCCTGGACCACCACCTTGCGCGTCGCCGCACGCAGCACGGCGTGGCAGCAGCCGAGCAGCACCACCATCCAGAACACCTGGAACCCCAGCGCCGCGAGCAGGTCGGCGCCGGTGCGCTGGCCCAGCCAGATGTCGGCCGGCACCTGCAGGTAGGCCGCCCAGGGGAGCGCGTTGGCCAGCGTGCCGAGCCAGCCGGGGAACAGCACCAGGGGCAGCATCATCCCGCTGAAGAAGATCGCGAAGGCGCCGCTCATCACCTTGACGCCCGACTGGTCGAGCAGCCAGAAGGCGGTGCTGGCCACGAGGAAGCGGATCGTGAAGCTCACCACCACCGCCAGCACCAGCGACACGGCGAAGCCGAGCGCGGCGGTGGGCCCCGCCGGCAGGCTGATGTCGAAGAACACGAACCCGATCACGGTGGGCCCGATGCCGCGGGTGAGGAAGTGGTACGCCGCGCGGCCCAGGTCCGAGGCGAGGTACCAGCCGACCAGGCCGACCGGCCGGTAGAGGTCGATCGCCACGTCGCCGGTGCGGATCCGCTCGGCCAGGTCGTCGGTCGTGCCACCGCCCCAGAGGGCGATCGTCATGAGCAGCGCCTGGCCGAGCCAGACGTAGGTCACCGCGTCCGTGGCGTCGTACCCGCCGGCCGTGGGGTTCTCCTTCCACAGCGCCAGGTAGGCGAAGGAGTAGATGACGCCGAAGACCGAGTTGGTGAAGACCCCGGCCAGCGTGGCCGCGCGGTACGTCGAGTAACGGCGGAACGCGCGCGTCGCGATGGCGACGTAGAGCATCCCGGCCTCCCGTGATCGGCGACCGGGATCCTCTCACACGTCGGGCCCGACGACGGTCAGTGCTGGTAGGTGCCGTGGATGATCGCGCGCCCGAGGGTCTTGAACGCCAGGTTGAAGGACACGACCGCGTTGGAGGCGTCGGCGTCGACCCCGAGGGTCTCCTCCCCGACCGCGTGGACGACGAAGAAG
This sequence comes from Nocardioides sp. P5_C9_2, assembly GCF_054049555.1. Classification (NCBI taxonomy): domain Bacteria; kingdom Bacillati; phylum Actinomycetota; class Actinomycetes; order Propionibacteriales; family Nocardioidaceae; genus Nocardioides; species Nocardioides sp. P5_C9_2. The sequence continues at coordinate 3,776 of NZ_JBFUMD010000103.1, read as the reverse complement.
TAGCGGTGCGGGTGGTCGCCCTGGGGCGGAGCAGCGCCGGTGAAGCCCGACTCGCCGCCGTCGTTGCGGACGTGGAACGCCTTGCCCGGCAGGTCGCCGGCCGCGGCCCCGGTGGCCAGGGAGGTGACGTCCGCGGGGAGGTCGACGAGCGACCAGTGCCAGAAGCCGCTCGGGGTGGGGGCGTCGGGGTCGAAGCAGGTGACGACGAAGCTCTTCGTGCCGGCGGGCGCGCCCTCCCAGCTCAGCTGCGGCGAGGTGTTGCCGTGCTCGGCGACCTGGTCGTCCTTGAGCGGCTGGCCGTCGGTGACATCGGTGCTGGTGACCGTGAACGACGGGACGGTGGGGAGGTAGTCGTAGGGGTTGGGGGCGATGGGGCGTTCGAGGCTCATACAACGAACCTAGGAGTGGGGTGGTCGGCGTTTCAAGGGTGGACGCGCGGACCGCCCACGACCGGGCGCGGGAGGATGGCTCCCATGAGCGACCCCACGCCGTACCTCTCGGGACTGATCCTGCGCGACCGCCGGGTCGTCGTGGTCGGTGGGGGGCACGTGGCCCAGCGGCGGGTCCCGCTGCTCATCGCCGCCGGCGCCCGGGTCACGGTGGTCTCGCCCGTGGTCACCCCGGCCCTGGAGGGGATGGGCGGCGAGATCGCCCTCGTGCTGCGTCGCTTCGAGCCGGCCGACCTCGACGACGCGTGGTACGTCATCGCGGCCACCAACGACCCCGACGCCAACGCCCTGGTCTCCGAGGCCGCCGAGGAGCGCCGCATCTTCTGCGTCCGCAGCGACGAMGCCACGGCCGCGACGGCCTGGACGCCCGCGGTGGGCCGGCACGGCACGGCCACCATCGGCGTCCTCGGCAACCGCGAGCCGCACCAGTCGGCCATGCTGCGCAACGACATCCTCACCGCGCTCCGCGACGGCCACCTGACCGCGTCGGGAGCCCTGGACCGCTCGCCCGGTGTCGTCCTGGTCGGCGGGGGCCCGGGGGACCCCGAGCTGGTCACGGTCGCCGCCCGGCACGCCCTGGCCTCGGCCGACGTGGTCGTCGCCGACCGGCTGGCGCCCCGCGAGCTGCTGGACGAGCTGGGCCCGGGCGTGGAGCTGATCGACGTGGCCAAGCTGCCCCGCGGTCGGTCGGCCCTCCAGGAGCACATCAACGAGCTCCTCGTGGACCGGGCCCGCGCGGGCAAGCGGGTGGTCCGCTTCAAGGGCGGCGACAACTTCGTCTTCGGGCGCGGCTACGAGGAGGTCATCGCCTGCGAGGCCGCCGGCGTCCCGGTGACGGTGATCCCCGGGCTCTCCTCGTCGATGGCGGTGCCCGGCGTGGCGCAGATCCCGGTCACCCACCGTGGGGTCACCCACGAGTTCACCGTCGTGTCCGGCCACCTGCCGCCCGGTCACCCCGAGTCGCTGGTCGTGTGGCCGGCGATCGCCCAGCTCCGCGGCACCGTCGTGCTGATGATGGCGGTCGAGAACGCGCCGCACATCGCGGACGCCCTGATGGACGGCGGGCGTCCCGCCGACACCCCGGTCGCCGTCGTCGTCGAGGGCACCATGCCCGAGGAGCGCACCGTGCTGGCCACCCTCGGCACGCTGGCCGAGGAGCTCACGGCCCACCGGGTGCGGCCGCCGGCCATCATCGTCGTCGGCGAGGTCGTGGCCGTGGCGCACCCTGCGCACTACGGGCGGGACGCCGCTCACCGATGATGGGCACCATGGATGCGTGCCGTGGCTGACCTGATCGAGATCTCCGACCCGGCGGACCCGCGGCTGACCGACTACCGCGACCTGCGCGACGTCGAGCTCCGCAAGCACCTCGAGGCCGAGCACGGCCTCTTCCTCGCCGAGGGGGAGAAGGTCGTGCGCCGTGCCGTCGAGGCCGGCTTCGTCCCGCGGTCGCTGCTCATGGCACCGCGGTGGATCGACGGGCTCGCCGACGTGCTGGCGACGACGGACGCGCCCTGCTTCGTGCTCTCCGAGGCGATGGCCGAGGAGGTCACCGGCTTCCACGTGCACCGGGGCGCGCTCGCGTCGCTGGAGCGACGCCCGCTGGCCCCGGTGGCCGACGTGCTGGCCGGCGCCCGGTCGGTGCTGGTGCTCGAGGACATCGTCGACCACACCAACGTCGGAGCCATCCTGCGCAGCGGCGCCGCCCTGGGCTTCGACGCCGTGCTGCTCTCGCCGCGGTGCGCCGACCCGCTGTACCGGCGCGCGATCAAGGTGGCGATGGGCGCGGTGTTCACCATGCCCTGGACGCGTGTGCCGGACTGGTACGACGCCCTGCCGGACCTGTCCGCCGCCGGCTTCACCACCGTCGCGCTCACCCTCGCGCCGGACTCCACACCGATCGAGGAGGCGGTGGCCGGGGTCGATCGGCTGGCCCTGGTGCTGGGGTCCGAGGGCCACGGCCTCTCGCCGCGCTGGGAGCAGTCGGCCGACCGGCGCGCGATCATCCCGATGCGCGAGGGCATCGACTCGCTCAACGTCGCCGCCGCCACCGCGGTCGCCTGCTACATCGCCGCCCGCCGCTGACCCCCTGCGCACCTGAGTACCTTGCGCACCCGAGGCGGTGCCGGCGGCGGCGCTGGCTAGTACAGCGCGGCCACGTCATCGAGCAGCGCGCGGGCGCCCAGCACCGGGACGACGAGGTACACCGCCCGGATGGTCCACATCGCGACCACCGAGCGGCGTACGGGGTCGAGCAGGGCGCGGCGGACCGGAAGCAACACCGCCACCAMCGCGAGCACCACCCCCACCACCGGCCAGGCGACCGGGAACGGCGCCACCAGCGCGACGGGGACCAGCCAGCGACGCGGTCCGGAGGACGCCCAGCGGGGGAGGCCGCGCGCGGCGGCGTCGACGAGCGGGACGACCGCGCACCCGAAGACGAACGGGATGGCGACGAAGGACACCACCGCGAGCCACGTCGGCTCGAGCAGGGTCAGGTCGACGCCGTCGGGCTGCAGGACCCCCGCTCCCACCACCACACCCGCGGTCACGCCCACGGTCAGGGACCGCAGCCACCGGCCGCCCACCAGCCACGGGGAGACGGCGACGTACGCCGCCCCGCCGATCACACCGACGACCACGCCCAGCATGGCGAGGTTGTAGACGCCGAACAGGGTGACCTCGCCGACGGTGAACCCGTCGTCGGTCTGCCGTCCGTGGAGCGCGTCGTCGGAGGTCAGCCGCAGCACGAACATCGCCAACCGGGACAACCCTGCGGTGCACAGGATGCCGAGGGGGACGGCGCCGACGATGATGACGCGGCACAGCTCGGAGAGCTCCGCGGCGTACGACGGAGCGTCCTCCCGACGCCCGTGCAGTGGCACGGTCATCCCCTCATTGCACGGCGGCATCGCGGCACGGGCAAGGGGGTCTGGACCACACGTTGCTCGGCGCTGGCGGGCCACCCAGGCGGATCGCTCGCGATCCGTCAGCCGGCGAGGACGTAGTCGATCGTCAGTGCCGGGAGGTCCCGTTCGTGGATCCGGGCGATCGGTGGTGGTCGGGTGGAGAAGTGGTGGCCGGTCGGGGTGGTGGTCTTCACGGTCCCGTCCGGGCCGGGTCTGGCCCGCCAGCCGGGGGCGTCCTTGGCGTAGTTGCAGGCCTCGCACAGGCCCTGGGCGTTCGTCGTGCTGGTGGGTCCGTCGTCGGCGTGGCGTCGTACGTGGTCGGTGTGTCGGATCGGTGCGTCGCACCACGGGGTCCGGCAGACCCGGTCGCGGAGCCGGATGAAACGCCCGAGGCTGCCGCGGAAGCGGCGGCCGTGGG
>NZ_JBFUMD010000102.1:0-9449 GCF_054049555.1 Nocardioides sp. P5_C9_2 | reverse complement strand
CGCGGGAACAGTCCGAAGACACGCTCGAAGTCCTCTGCGATGCCCGCCTTGTCCTTGCGCGCGTAGGCGCCCATGTCGAGGTTCTCGGTCACCGTCATGCCGGGGAACACGCCGCGTCCCTCGGGGGTGAGGCACAGCCCCTTGCGCATCCGTTGGTCGGCGCGCAGCTTGGTGACGTCCTCACCGTCGAAGACGATGGACCCCGAGTGCAGGCCGCGAACACCGGAGATCGCCCGCATGGTCGACGTCTTGCCCGCGCCGTTGGCGCCGATCAGGGCGACGACCTCGCCCTCGGCGACCTCGAGGCTGATGCCGTGCAGGGCCTCGATCTTTCCGTAGTTGAGGACGACGTCCTCAAGCTTGAGCAGCATCGTCCGGCTCTCCTAGGTAGGCAGCGATGACCTTCGGGTTGCGGGCCACCTCGGCAGGGATTCCCTCGGCGATCTTCTGGCCGAACTCGAGCACCACGAGCCGGTCGGTGACGCCCATGACCAGCTTCATGTCGTGCTCGATGAGGAGCACGGTGAGGCCACGGTCGCGGATCTTGCGGATCAGGTTCATCAGGTCGGCCTTCTCGGCCGGGTTGAACCCGGCGGCCGGCTCGTCGAGGCAGAGCAGCTTGGGCTCGGTGGCCAGGGCCCGGGCGATCTCCAGGCGACGCTGGTAGCCGTAGGGCAGGTTGCGTGCCAGCTCGTGGGCCCGGTCGGCGATGCCGACGAAGCGCAGCATCTCCATCGACTTCCGGCGACCGGCCCTCTCCTCCAGGGCGTGCCGGCTGATGCCGAACACCTTGGCGAACCCCGCCTTGACCGCATTGTCCGGGAGCTCGTGCGGCTTGGGCCGCACCCGGGCCAGGCGGAACAGCGCGCCGGGCACGCTGGTCTTGTGCCGGGCGTCGGCGCCGACCATGACGTTCTCCATGGCCGTCATCTCGGGGAACAGCCGGATGTTCTGGAACGTACGAGCGATGCCCAGGGCGTTGATGCGGTGCGGCTTGCCGCCGCTGATCTTCGCCCCGTCGAACCGGATCTCCCCCGAGGTCGGGGTGTAGACGCCGGTCATGACGTTGAAGCACGTCGTCTTGCCGGCGCCGTTCGGGCCGATGAGACCCAGGATCTCGCCGCGGCGGATCTCGAAGGCCACCTCGTTGAGGGCCACGACACCGCCGAAGCGCAGCGTCACGTCGTCGACCACCAGCAGGGCCTCACCGGAGGAACCGGTCGCCGGGGTCGGGCTCTCCATCGTCTGCTCAGACATCGGTGGCAGCCTCCTCGGCCTCGTTCTTGCGGTCGGCGAACTCGCGGGCTCGTCTGCGGCTCGGGATCAGGCCCTGCGGTCGCAGGATCATCACCGCGACCATCGCCACCCCGAACGCGAACGGGCGCCAGTCCTGGAACTCGCGGAACCGCTCGGGCAGGTAGGTGATGAGGAACGCTCCCAGCATCGCGCCCACCATGTTGCCCGAGCCGCCGATGACGACCATGGCCACGAACAGGAAGGACAGGTTGAGCGCGAAGCCGGTCGGCTCGACGTACGCCTGCTTGCTGGCGAAGAGCAGTCCGGCGATGGCACCGACCGCGGCGCCGATGGCGAAGGCCCACAGCTTGAACTTGAACGCGTTGACACCCATGACGGCGGCGGCGTCCTCGTCCTCGCGGATGGCCAGCCAGCCACGCCCGACCCGGCTGTCCTCCAGCCGGCGGACCAGGAAGATCAGCACGATCAGCACCGACAGGCCCAGCCAGTACCAGTGGGCCGTCTCGATCGCGGAGAAGAAGTTCTCGCTCGGCTCCGGCGGGGACGGGACGCCGATGATGCCGGCCGAGCCGTTGGTCACGCTGGTGACGTTGCGGGACAGGATGCGGATGATCTCGCCGAATCCCATGGTGACGATGGCGAGGTAGTCGCCGCGCAGCCGCAGGGTCGGGGCGCCCAGGAGCACGCCGGAGGCCAGGGCGAGCGCGATGGCGATGGGCACGCACGCGACGAACGGGACCGCCCAGCCCTCGGAGAGCCCGAACCGCTCGGCGATCATCTTGGTCACCGGCGACGACGGCGACCCGAACAGCGCCACCGAGTAGGCGCCGATCGCGTAGAACCCGATGTAGCCGAGGTCGAGCAGCCCCGCCAGGCCGATCACGACGTTGAGCCCGATCGCCACGATCATGTAGGTCACGATCAGGAACAGCACGCCGCCCCAGTCCGAACCACCCGAGGTGAGGTCGGTGCGGATGTAGGCGAACGGCAGGATGTTGAGGAACGGCAGGTAGAAGGCGAACGTGATCCCGATCAGGACGATCGGCATGCGCACCCACAGGGGCGCCCGGGAGTAGCGCTCGGCGATGTTGAGGCGCGGCAGCCCGAACGCACCGGTGGCGCGACTGCTCGTGGACTGATCCGCGGTGGTGTCCGGGGTGGGTTCGTTGAGGTCACTCATGCGCGTGCCTTTCCGAGCGATTCACCCAGGAGTCCTGTCGGGCGGAACATCAGCACGAGGACGAGCACGATGAATGCCGTGACGTCGGCCCAGTTGGAGCTGAAGACGGCGGAGGCGTAGACCTCCACGATCCCGAGCAGCAGGCCTCCGACGAGGGCACCACGCAGGTTGCCGATGCCACCGAGCACGGCGGCGGTGAATGCCTTGATGCCGATGATGAAGCCGATGTCGAACTTCGTGATGTCGAAGTTGATGGTGAACAACAGTCCGGCGACCCCGGCCATCGCGCCACCCAGGATGAAGACGAGCATGATGACGCGGTCCTGGTTGACGCCCATGAGGGCGGCGGTGTCGGGATCCTGCGCGACCGCGCGCACCCCGCGGCCGAGGCGGCTCTTGTTCACGAACATGTCGAGCGCGACCATCATCAGCACGGCGCCCAGGATGATGAAGACCTGGACGTTGGTGATCCGCACGTCGCCGATGGTCAGCAGGGTGTGCGTCTGGATCGGCGAGGGCACGTTGACCGGGGCACGGCCGAACGGAGCGCCGAAGAGGACCTTGAGGACGTGGCCGAAGATCTCGACCAGCACCAGCGAGCAGCCGATCGCCGTGATGAGGAAGATGAGGGGTGGCGCGTTCTTCTTGCGCAGCGGCCGGTAGGCGATCCGCTCCACGGCCAGGGCCACGCTCGCCGAGCAGACGGCGGCCGCCACGAGCGCGGCCAGGGTGGCGAAGATGACCATCGGCATGGCCGACTCGCTGTCCGCCCCGAGGACGGTGTAGACGCCGAGCACCGTCCAGGTGCCGACCATGAAGACCTCGGAGTGCGCGAAGTTGATGAGGCGCAGCACGCCGTACACCATGGTGTAACCGAGGGCGACCAGGGCGTAGATCGAGCCTCTGGTCAGACCGTCCAGGGTGTTCCCACCCAGATTGTCGATCAATGCGTTGAAGTCCATGTACCTCTCCCAGGGGGACCTGCTGCGACGTCACCGTCCGGTCAGCCGACGAGGCGGCCGAGCATTGCGCCCGACCGCCCCGTTGGTCATGCGTGTCGCATCAGCTGAGCGAGATCTCCTGGTCGGGGACCAGCTGGCCGTCGACCACCTTGTAGGCCCAGATCACGACGTTCTCCACGGCGATGTCGCCGTTCTCGTCGAACTTGAGCTGCTTGGTCAGGCCCTCGGCGTCGTAGTCGTCGACGAAGCTCTCGACCTCTTCGCGGGTGCGCGCACCGTCGGCGAACGCGTCCAGGAAGATGGTCATCGCGTCGAAGCCCTCGGCCGCGTAGGCGCCGGGAGCGGCACCGGTCTCGCCCTCGAAGTCGTCGGCGAAGGTGCCGTCCTCGATCGGGACACACGGGCAGGTGATGATCGCGCCCTCACCGGCGGCGCCGGCAGCCTTGCCGAAGTCGGCGCCGTACAGACCGTCGCCACCGACGAACGGGACCTCGATGCCGGCGTCACGCAGCTGCTTGAGCAGCGGCGCGGCCTCGGCGATGTAGCCGCCGTAGAAGATCGCGTCCGGCTTGGAGGCGTTGACCTTGGAGACGGTCGGGCTGAAGTCGGTCTGCGCGACCTGGGTCTTGTCGCTGGCGGTGACCAGGTCACCGAGCTCCGAGGAGACCTTGGCGGCCAGCGGCTCGCCGTAGGCGTCCGAGTTGTCGATGACGAAGACCTTCTTGGCGCCGATGACGTCGCTGAGGTACTTCGCGATCGCGGCACCCTGCACGTCGTCGTAGCCGACCACGCGGTGGAAGACCGGCGACGGGTCCTCCTGGGTGAGGTCGGTCGCGGTGGCGGACTGGCTGATCATCGTCAGACCGGCGTCGCCGTAGATGGCCTTGGTCGCGCGGGTCTCGCCGGAGAACGCGCCGCCGATGACACCGAGGAAGGTGTCGTCGGTCGCCATCTTGGTGGCGACYGGGGTGGCCTTGGCGGGGTCACCCTCGGTGTCGAACTCGACGAGCTCGATGTTGCAGTCCTCGTTCTCGGCGCTCCACTGCTTCAGCGCGAGCTTGGCACCGTCGACGGACGGGAGAACGATGCTGGAGTTGGCGCCGGAGAGCGCGCCCATCACACCGATCTTGCCCTCGCAGGCACCGTCCTCGGAGGCGCTGCCGCCGGTGTCCGTGGTGCCACAGGCGGATGCCGTGACGGTCAGGGCGAGTGCGAGTGCACCCAGGCCCACTCGAGTGTTGATCCTCAAGGCGTTCTACCTCTCGTCAGGCCGCCGGCTCGACTACCGGTGGCACAGAGTTCAACGGAGAAAGGCCACCCGCACACCGAGTCGGAACTGCCCCTCCGGAGCGGAAAGGTACACCGCTGGGAGCCCCGCCGTAAGCACCTTGGCAGGCACGCCCCGAAACATGGCTAATCCGTTACCGAACCGTTTCGCGACCTCAGGAAGGTGTCGCGCTCCCCGGCCCGTGCTCGACAACTCCTTCGGCGACCTGGCGCATGGACAGGCGAAGATCCATCGCGGTCTTCTGGATCCACCGGAAGGCGTCCGGCTCGGCGAGGCCCAGCTGCGCCTGCAGGACGGCCTTGGCGCGTTCCACTGCCTTGCGGGTCGCCAGGGACTCCGACAGGTCTGCGACCTCGCGCTCCAGGACCGCGATCTCCGCGAACCGGCTGACCGCCATCTCGATGGCCGGCACCAGGTCGGTGCGGGAGAACGGCTTGACGAGGTACGCCATCGCCCCGGCGTCGCGCGCCCGCTCGACGAGGTCCCGCTGCGAGAACGCCGTCAGGATCACGACCGGGGCGATCCGTGCGCCGGCGATGTGCTCGGCCGCGGCGATCCCGTCGAGGACCGGCATCTTGACGTCGGTGATCACCAGGTCGGGGCGCRGCTCCTCGGCGAGCTCGATCGCCCGCTGGCCGTCGCCGGCCTGGCCGACGACCACGTAGCCCTCCTCCGCCAGCATCTCGGCCAGGTCCATGCGGATCAGGGCCTCGTCCTCGGCGATGACGACGCGGCGTACGGAGGTGGGGATKGAGTCGGCGGGCTGCGTCACGGCGGCAAGGCTAGTCCGCTACGGTTTGCTGGCCGAACCGCCCCGGTAGCCCAATGGCAGAGGCGATGCTCTCAAACAGCATTCAGTGTGAGTTCGAATCTCACCCGGGGCACTGACGTCGATGTCGGTGGCTGGCGGCACGGTGTTGCCATGTACGACGCACCCGCCCGCACGGCAGCCCTCGAGATGGTCGCCGCCGGCTCCGGCCTGAGCGCGGTCGCGCGGGCACTGGGCATCCGTCGCTCGACCGTCCGGGCCTGGCTCGCCGCGGGCGACGCCGTGTCCCACGAGTGCTTCAGGTGCAGTGTCCTGCACCCGGCCCGCGCCGATCGCTACGCGGTCCTGCTGGGCTTCTACCTCGGCGACGGATGCGTCTCAGAGTTCCGTCGTCGTACGACGCTGCGGATCTCGTGCGACGCCAGCTTCCCCGGCATCGTCGATGACGTGACCTCCACGATGGCGGCCATCCGTCTGGCCGGCGGCGTGTTCCATGTCCGGGCTCCCGGCGTCGTGGTGGTGGCGTCGAACTGGAAGCACTGGCAGTGCCTGTTCCCGCAGCACGGTCCGGGTCGCAAGCACGACCGGGACATCGTCCTGCAGGACTGGCAGCGCGACGTGGTCCTCGCCCACCCGGCGGGCTTCCTGCGCGGCCTCTTCCACTCCGACGGTTGCCGAACCAAGAACTGGGCCACGCGGGTGGTGGCCGGTGAGCGACGTCGCTACGACTACCCCGCTGGCAGTTCACCAACCGCTCCGAGGACATCCGCGACCTCTGCTGCTGGGCGCTGGACCTGGTCGAGGTCCCCTGGCGTCAGTCGGGCCGGTGGGTCATCTCGGTGTCCCGACGCGAGGCCGTGGCCCGGCTCGACGCGCTGATCGGTCCGAAGACGTGATCAGCATCGGCCCTCGACAGCGGTGAGCCAGCCACGTTTTCGGCTGAGTGACGGTGGCTCCGGCACCGGTCGCCCGGCGTGTCCCGAGGGCTCGCCGACAGGGGGGTGTGACAGCCACCATCCTCCCTCGAAAAAAGGTGGCTCACTCACCGCTCACCGGCGGTCGCGCGAGCCCCGGGTCGAGCCCGGCGACGCCCCAGACCGCTGCGGACGACCAGGACGCGTCAGCGAGGACGGCGGTACGCCGGCGCGACGCCGTTGATGGCGTCGCCCATCCGGTGGATGCGCAGCGCGTTGGTGGAGCCGGGGATGCCGGGGGGCGAGCCGGCGATGATGACGACCAGGTCACCCTCCTCCACGCGACCGATGGTCAGCAGCGCCTCGTCCACCTGGCGCACCATCTCGTCGGTGTGCTCGACCTCGGCACCCTGGAAGGTCTCCACACCCCAGGTCAGCGCGAGCTGCGAGCGCGTGCGCCCCTCGGGGGTGAACGCCAGGACCGGGATCGGCCCGCGGTAGCGCGAGAGCCTCTTGGCGGAGTCGCCGCTCACCGTGAAGGCGACGAGGAACTTGGCGCCCACCGCCTCGGCCACCTCCGCGGCCGCCTTGGCGATGATGCCGCCGCGGGTGTGCGGCTGCCAGTCGATCGAGCGCATGTGGTGCAGGCCGTGGTCCTCGGTCGACTCGATGATCCGGGCCATCGTCTCCACGGCGATGATGGGGAACTCCCCCACGCTCGTCTCACCGGAGAGCATCACGGCGTCGGCACCGTCGAGGACGGCGTTGGCGACGTCGCTGGCCTCCGCGCGGGTCGGGGCCGGCGAGCTGATCATCGACTCCAGCATCTGGGTCGCCACGATCACCGGCTTGGCGAAGCGGCGGGCCTGCTCGACGATCCGCTTCTGGTGGATCGGCACGTCCTCGAGCGGGCACTCCACCCCGAGGTCGCCGCGGGCCACCATGAGCCCGTCGAAGGCGTCCACGATCTCGTCGATGTTGTCGATCGCCTGCGGCTTCTCGATCTTGGCGATGACGGGGATGACGATCCCCTCCTCGCGCATGACCTTGCGCACGTCCTCGGCGTCGTCGGCGCTGCGCACGAAGCTCAGCGCGATGAAGTCGACGCCCAGGCGCAGCGCCCAGCGCAGGTCCTCGGTGTCCTTCTCCGACAGCGCCGGCACCGAGACCGCGACCCCGGGCAGGTTGATGCCCTTGTTGTTGCTGGCCTTGCCGCCGACGACGACCTCGGTGACCACGTCGGTCTCCGTGACGTCGACGACGCGCAGGCGCAGCTTGCCGTCGTCGATGAGGACCGGGTCGCCGACCTTCACGTCCCCGGGCAGCCCCTTGTACGTCGTCCCGCAGACGTCCACGTCGCCGGGGACGTCGCGCGTGGTGATGGTGAACCGCGCGCCCTTCTTGAGCTTGACCGGGCCGTCGGCGAAGGTCGCCAGCCGGATCTTGGGGCCCTGGAGGTCGGCGAAGATGCCGACCCCGTGACCCGTCTCGTCGCTCGCACGACGGACCAGGCGGTAGGCGACCTCGTGGTCGGCGTACTCGCCGTGGCTCATGTTCAGCCGGGCGACGTCCATGCCCGCATGGACCAGCTCACGGACACGCTCGGGGGTGGACACCGCTGGGCCGAGGGTGCAGACGATCTTGGCTCTACGCACACCCCGACCCTAGCGGATCTTTGATCGATCCWAAGGCCCCCGTCCGCCGATTGACGGACGCTCGCGTCACACGACGAGCGGACGGTCCGTCGGCTTGATCGGAGCCGGCAGCGTCGTCGAGCCGGTGAGCCACGTGTCCACGGCGGCCGCGGCGGCCCGACCCTCGGCGATCGCCCACACGATCAGCGACTGTCCACGGCCCACGTCCCCGGCCACGAACACGCCGTCCACGCTGGAGGCGTACGACGCGTCGCGGGCGACGTTGCCCCGCTGGTCGAGGTCCACGCCGAGCTGCTCGACGATCCCGGGCTGCTCCGGACCGGTGAAGCCCATCGCGAAGAGCACCAGCTGGGCGGGGATCTCGCGCTCGGTGCCCTCGATCGGCTGGAACGACGCGTCGACCTCGGTGAGCCGCAGGGCGGACACGTGGCCGTCGTCGTCGCCGAGGAACTCCTGCGTGGAGACGGCATACATCCGGTCCCCGCCCTCCTCGTGGGCCGAGGAGACCTTGAAGGTCATCGGGTAGGTCGGCCACGGTTGTCCGTCGGGACGGTCCTCCGGGGGCTGGGCCATGATCTCGAGCTGGGTGATGGAGCGGGCACCCTGGCGGATCGAGGTGCCGAGGCAGTCGGCACCGGTGTCGCCTCCGCCGATGATCACCACGTCCTTGCCGGTGGCGGTGATCTGGCCCTCGACCTCCTCGCCGAGCGCCACCCGGTTGGCCTGCGGGAGGAACTCCATGGCCTGGTGGATGCCGGCGAGGTCGCGCCCGGGCACGGGCAGGTCGCGGGCCTGGGTGGCGCCCATGGCGAGGACCACGGCGTCGTACCGCTCGGTGAGCTGCTCACCCGTGAGCGTGGCGCCGACGTCGACCCCGGCGCGGAAGACGGTGCCCTCACGACGCATCTGGTCCAGGCGCCGGTCGAGGTGCTTCTTCTCCATCTTGAACTCGGGGATGCCGTAGCGCAGCAGGCCGCCGACCTTGTCGGCGCGCTCGTAGACGGCGACCGTGTGGCCGGCCCGGGTCAGCTGCTGGGCCGCGGCGAGACCCGCGGGACCGGAGCCGATGACGGCGACGGTGCGGCCCGAGAGCCACTCCGGCGGCTGGGGCCGGACGGCGCCGGACTCCCAGGCGCGGTCGATGATCGAGACCTCGACGTTCTTGATCGTCACCGGGTCCTGGTTGATCCCCAGGACGCAGGCGGTCTCGCACGGCGCCGGGCACAGCCGACCGGTGAACTCCGGGAAGTTGTTGGTCGCGTGGAGGCGCTCGATCGCACCGTCCCAGTCGTCGCGCCACACCAGGTCGTTCCACTCCGGGATGATGTTGCCCAGCGGGCAGCCCTGGTGGCAGAACGCGATCCCGCAGTCCATGCAGCGGCTCGCCTGCGTGCCGATCATGGGCAGCAGGGCGCGGCCGATCC
>NZ_JBFUMD010000101.1:0-9457 GCF_054049555.1 Nocardioides sp. P5_C9_2 | reverse complement strand
GGTCGGGCGACATGCTCGACGCCATCCTCGAGGCGCTTCCGGAGACCCCCGAGCAGTCCTTCGGCGAGATCGGTGGTCCCCGCCGCATCGCCATCGTCGGCAAGCCCAACGTCGGCAAGTCCTCGCTGCTCAACCAGCTGGCCGGTGAGGACCGCGTCGTCGTCGACAACGTCGCCGGCACCACCGTCGACCCGGTCGACGAGCTGATCGAGCTGGGCGATCGCACCTGGCGCTTCATCGACACCGCGGGCATCCGCAAGCGGGTCAAGGAGGCGTCCGGCCACGAGTACTACGCCTCGCTGCGCACCTCGACGGCCATCGACCGGGCCGAGGTCGCCGTGCTGGTCCTCGACGCCGGCCTCACCGTCTCCGAGCAGGACATGCGGATCATCCAGACGATCCGCGACGCCGGCCGCGCCATGATCATCGCCTTCAACAAGTGGGACCTCGTCGACGACGAGCGTCGCTACTACCTCGAGCGTGAGGTCGAGCGCGACCTCGTCCAGGTGCAGTGGGCGCCGCGCATCAACATCACCGCCCGCACCGGCTGGCACGTGGACCGGCTCGTGCCGGCACTCGACAAGGCGCTCGAGGGCTGGGAGACGCGTGTCCCCACCGGCGCGCTCAACACCTTCCTCGGCCGCCTCGTCGGGGAGCACCCGCACCCCGTGCGCAGCGGCAAGCAGCCCAAGATCCTCTTCGCGACCCAGCCGTCGACGTCGCCGCCCACGTTCATCCTGTTCACCAGCGGCAAGCTCGACGCGTCGTACGAGCGCTTCGTCGAGCGCCGCCTGCGCGAGCAGTTCGGCTTCGTCGGCACGCCGATCGTCATCCAGCAGCGCCCGCGCGAGAAGCGCAAGCGCTGAACCGGGCGGTCAGGGGTCCATCCCGGCGGACACCAGCCAGGCGTCCGGGTCGATCGCGGCACCGCCGGCCGGGTGCACCTCGAGGTGCAGGTGCGGCCCCGTGGTGTTGCCGGTCGTCCCGACGAGGCCGATGATCTCGCCGATCTCCACGGTCTGACCGGGGGAGACGAGCGCCACCATCTGGTGGCAGTACCAGACGTCGGTGCCGTCCTCGAGGGTGAGCACGGTGCGCAGCCCGTACGGGCCGGCGTAGGCCACCTCGCTGACCGTGGCGTCCGCCAGCGCGACGAGGTCGGTGCCCGAGGGAGCGCCGAAGTCGAGGCCCGTGTGGTCCGCCTCCCAGAGCGGGCCGGCCGCGCCGAAGCCCGCCGACAGGTGGTAGCCGCCCAGCGGCAGGATCGTCCGGAGGGCCGGGAGGTCGCCCGTGTAGCCCAGCGCCCGCAGCCGGTCGGAGCGCACCTGCTCGATGCGGGCGTGCTGCTCCGCGGTGGCGAACATCGCGGTGAGCGCGTTCTCGCGGCGCTCCACCTGGCGCTCGAGGGCACGCTCGAGCGGTGACCGGGCCGGCGCCGCKGTGGTGCCGGGGGCGGCCTCCGGGACGGCGTACGACGGGGCGCTGGCGAGCGGACCGAGCAGCAGCAGGAGTGCGCCCACCAGGAGCGCGGCGCCGGCGGCTGGGCGCGCGGCAACGTGGTTCGACATGCAGGATCCCCCCGGACCGTGGACGAGCGTCCATGGTGGGGTCGGACCCGGGGCTCCCTCAGCCGAACGGCCAGATCACCGACGGTGGTCTGGACACCGGGCGGGTGGGACGCCGTCCGCCGGGGTCGGCGGCTCTACTTCGACGGCTCGGGGACGTCCACGTCGACGTCGCTGCAGTCGACCTCGGGATTCACCCCCAGGTAGTTGAGCGGACCCGCCACGACGGTGAGCGCGATGTTGCCCGCCTCGGCGCAGCTGGTGTCGGTGTCGGCGAAGTAGTCGCGCTGGTAGGCGGCGAACGCACCGATGACGAGCCACACGACGATGAGCAACGACAGGATCCTGGCCATGCCCGGAACGTAGGGGCCCGCGGGACCCGTGTCCAGACCCCGCGGGGTGAGGTAGTGCCGTACGCCCGCACCAGCCGGGACCATGGACCCTGCACCGGGGTCCGGGCCCGGGTGGACGGTGGGTGTCATGACGAGCGAGCGATCCGTCCTGGTGGGGTACGACGGCTCCGCGGACGCCCAGCGGGCGCTCCTGTGGGCCGTGGACGAGGCGGTCGGCAGCGAGGCGCCGCTGCGCGTGGTGGTGGTGCAGCACAAGATCGCCACCCCGTGGGAGGGCAACAGCTCGCACGACCCGGACCTGGTGCGAGCCGCGGAGAAGATCCTCTCCGGGCTGGACGTCAGCGACTACGAGGTCCGCGAGCACAAGGGCCACGTCGCCGGCACGCTCCTGGAGCTGGCGGAGTCCGCGAGCATGGTCGTCCTCGGCAGCCACGGCCACGGGCGGGTCGCCGGGGCCGCGATCGGCTCGGTGACCCAGCACGTGACCCGCCACGCCCCCTGCACGGTCGAGGTGGTGCGCCCCGCAGCGAAGCTGGACGCGGCACGGATCGTGGTCGGAGTCGACGGGTCGGCGACGAGCCACGCGGGCCTGGAGTACGCCTGCCGCCGCGCCGAGCGGACCGGCGAGGTCGTGGCCGCTGTCCACGGCTGGAAGGAGCACACACCCTCCACCGACGTGCTGAGCGCCACGCCGCGCTCGGTCACCGACGACGTCGAGGACCGTCAGGTGCTGGTCGGCGAGAGCGTCGCCGGTCTGCGCGACGCCCACCCGGACGTGGTGCTCACCACCGAGGCCATCCCGGTCGCTCCCGGGCCCCTGCTCGTCGACGCCTCGGCGGACGCGAGCCTCGTCGTCGTGGGCGCTCGAGGGCACGGCTTCTTCGAGGGCTTGCAGCTGGGGTCCGTCACGCAGGACCTGATCCACCGGGCCCAGTGCCCCGTGGCGGTCGTGCGCTGACCGGTCAGGCCACGGAGAACACCAGCCCGGCGTCGCCCGTGACGACCACGAGGACCGGGCCGTCGTACCGGACGTGGTCGGAGAGACCGTACGCCATCACCAGCCGCCCCTCGGCGTCGGTGTTGAGGACCTCCACGGTCCTGCCGTTGCGCATCCGCAGGACGTCACCGAGCTTCATCGCCGAGCCCGACGGCATGCTGTCGGTGCAGCACAGGTACGCCGACGATCTCGGCTCCCCGGTCGTGATGACCCCCCCGAATCGGGCGAACGCGCCCCGTCGCGTGCGCGGTCACCCGCCCGGAGTCGCCGCTTCCGAGGCGAGCACGTCGAGGCCGAGCCGGCGGGAGAGGTGACGGGCGGCGAGCTGGCCCCGCACGCTGTTGCCCGCGGCGTCGAGCAACGGCGAGAACGTCCCGAGCGCGCCCTTGCCCGGGGAGACGGTCACCAGGCCGCCTCCGATGCCGCTCTTGCCCGGCATCCCGACGTCGAACAGCCAGTCGCCGGACGACTCGTACATCCCCGCGATGGTCATCACGGCCAGCGCGGCGTGGGCGATCTCCGGGTCGACGACGTGGACACCGGTCACCGGGTTCGTGCCCCCGTCGGCCAGCGTGGCGCCCATGACGGCCAGGTCCACGGCGGTGACCGACAGGCAGCTCTGGCGGGTGTAGATCTCGACCGCCTCAGCGGGGTCGCCCTCGACGGCCCCCGCCGCGACGAGCATGTTGGCCAGGGCCCGGTTGCGGTGGTTGGTCGCCAACGCTGACCGGAGGGTCGTCTCGTCGAGCTCCAGGTGGCGGCCCGCGAAGTGGGACAGCCCCGCGTGGATGGCGGTCCAACGGGCGTCGACGTCGCGGCCTGCGACGAGACTGGTCGTGGCGATGGCCCCCGAGTTGACCATCGGGTTGGTGCGGCCACGGGGGTCCCGCTCGACGGGGACCGTGGAGTTGAACGACATCCCCGTGGCGTTGACGCCCACCAGCCTGCGCACGTGCTCGATGCCGCGCAGGCGGCAGGCGAGGGCGAAGACGAACGGCTTCGTCACGCTCATGGCCGGGAACGGGACCCGGGCATCTCCCGCCACGACGAGCTCGCCGGCGGTCGACACCACGCTCAGGCCGAACAGGTCGGGGTCGACGTCGACCAGCGCCGGGTAGACCGTCGAGAGCGAGCCGTCGCCGACGGGCCCGTACAGCGCGTGGGCCTCCTCGACGCGGGCCCGGGTGACGCTCGCACCGGGCAGCCGCCCGACGGAGACGAAGCGGTCGTCGTACGGCGTCATCCGACCGGCTGTGTGCTGGGCATCGGCGCTCGCACTCCCTCCGGCCGGTGGTCCGGCCCCGTGACACGCTCGCGGACCCGACCGGGGCCCAGCACCCCTGAAACGGGTGAGTGTGGCTCCGTCGTGCTCGGTTCACCCGGATCGGGGGAGTGCCGCGGCTCCTCGTCGCCGCCACGATGTCGACGACATCGAACCGACGAAGGGGACAACCATGGGAACGCTCACGGTCTGGAAGTTCGAGACCGCCACGGGGGCCGAGGACGCGACGCACATCCTGCACGACCTGGCCACCCAGCACCTGATCACCATCCACGACGCCGCGACCGTCAGCTGGGAGACCGGCAAGAAGAAGCCCAAGACCCGTCAGCTCAACAACCTGGCCGGCGCCGGGGCGCTCGGCGGTGCCTTCTGGGGGATGCTCTTCGGGTTGATCTTCTTCGTGCCGCTGCTGGGGGCCGCGGTCGGGGCGGCCACAGGAGCCCTGGCCGGGTCGCTCCGCGACGTCGGCATCGACGACAGCTTCATCAACCGGGTGCGCGACGAGGTCACCCCGGGCACGTCGGCGTTGTTCGTGATGACCTCGGACGCCGTCATGGACAAGGTCCGCGACGCCTTCGCCGAGGCCAAGCCCGAGCTGATCTTCACGAACCTGAGCGACGCCCAGGAGAGCGCGATCCGCGAGGTCTTCGCCGAGCAGGACTGATCCGTGCCGAGGCCGCGCGGCGGTCGGGTTCTCGGCCGGCCGCGCGTCCTCGAGTACACGCTGCCCCCGCTGAACAGGTCCGTCTCAGGCTCCCGGGGGTCGGACGGTGTCGGGGTCGAGGGCGGCGTCGAGGTCGCGACCGTCGACCTGACCGCTGGCCACGAGGCGGCAGCCGTGGCGAGCGAGCGCGGAGGCGAGAGCGGCGGTCCAGACGTTCTCGAAGACCAGCACCAGGGCGTATCCGTCGGGGGTGACGAGCTCGGCCACGGAGCCGATGTCCTCGGCGTCCAGCAGCCCGGACGCCGCTCCGGCGAGTGCGGCCAGCCCGGTCAGGTCCGCCGTCGTCGCACCGGTGCCGTCCATCAGCAGCGGGGGCGAGCCGTCCGCCGGCCGGTGGACCACCTCGGCATCCAGCAGCCGGATGACGTCGCGGTCGGCAAGGTCGAGCAGCGGCCGCAGGTCCTCGATGTCGAACGCTCCCGAGCCGGGCAGCTCGATGACGAGGTACTCGACGACGCCCAGAGCGCCGTCCTGGCTCATGTCGTGACCGTCGCCCGCTCGGTCCGCCTGCGGCTCAGGGCCACCAGGATGGCGATCCCCCCCGAGGAGAACAGCCAGGTGCAGGCCAGGACGACCAGCAGCCCGAGCGACAGCTGCGGGTTGACCAGCAGGATGCCCCCGACGACGACGCACACCGCTCCGGACGCGAGGTCACCGGCTCGGCGGGACCGGTCCTCGTGCAGGAGGGCCTGGAGCAGGTCGAGGACACCGGAGACGACCAGCCACGCGCCGAGCAGGATGCCCAGCGCGAGCAGGCTCTGCAGCGGCTCGCGCAGGCACAGTAGACCGATGATGAGGGCGACGGCACCGGAGAGGGCCTGGAGCGTCCTGGCCCCGGAGTCGAGGTGGCTGGACACGAGCGCCGAGAAGATCCGGTAGGCGCCCACCAGCAGCAGCTCGATGGCCACGAGCACGGCGCACACCGTCAGCGTCTGCTCCGGCCACACCGCCAGCACCAGACCCAGTCCCACGGAGACGAGGCCGAAGGCGAGCAACGCCTGCCAGAGCTCGGGGAGTCCACGGATCGTCGGGGTGGTGACCGGCACCGGCACGGCCGTCGTCGGATCGGGGCTCACGGCGACCTCCTCGGGGCGGCCTCGGTGGGACCCCATCGTGCCGGACCGGTCGGGTCGTGACCTCGCCCGTTTCGGGTGGCTCCTCCTCAGAGCAGCTCCAGCCGCCGGGCGATCGCGAGCGCCTCGCTGCGTCGGGTCGCCCCCAGCTTGCTGTAGAGGCTGGACACGTGCGTCTTGACGGTGTTCTCGGAGACGAAGAGGCCGGCCGCGATGTCGGCGTACGTCGCCCCCCGCGCCAGCTCACGGAGCACGTCGCGCTCGCGGGGGCTCAGCGCCGTCGGGGCCATCGGCTCCGCGTCCGCCGACCGCTCGCGGACGGTGGCGATCGTGGGCGCGAGCGTCGTCACGATGCCCGGCTGTCCGCCCGTGAGCGACACGAGCTCCTCCAACCACTGGTGCGAGCCGCCGAGGTCCAGTCGCCGCAGGAGCAGGTGCGTGGGGGTCCCGTGCCTGCTCCACCCCAGGAAGGGCACGAAGTTGCCGCGGATCTCCGTGATCGCCACCGCCGTCCTCAGCGAGTGGTGCGCGAGCTGGGCGTCCCCGAGGGCGTCGCTGAGCTGCGCCTGGCAGGTGAGCGCCAGGGCTCGGCAGGGAGGCTGGTCGAGCAGG
This sequence comes from Nocardioides sp. P5_C9_2, assembly GCF_054049555.1. Lineage (NCBI taxonomy): Bacteria > Bacillati > Actinomycetota > Actinomycetes > Propionibacteriales > Nocardioidaceae > Nocardioides > Nocardioides sp. P5_C9_2. Next base: position 2,851 of record NZ_JBFUMD010000101.1, on the reverse strand, counting down.
GTCGCCTCGGACGCCTCGGAGAAGCACTCGACGGCCTGGCGCAGCTCGCCCACCATGTCCGCGTGGACCCCCCGGAGCAGGGCCGACTCCCCGCGGAACCCGCGCTCGCCGAGCTCCTCGGCGAGGCTGCGCAGCGTCATGTGGTCATCGCACAGGGCAGCCAGGAAGGCCCGTTCGATCAGCAGGACGGCCCGGAGGTGTGCGGGCAGCAACGGGGCATCGATGAGTCCTTGCAAGGTGCGCTCGGCCTGGACCACCGAGCCCCGGGCCAGCCAGGCGCGGGCGTCGCGGATTCGCTGCCAGAAGAGGGTCGTGGTGTCGGTGGCGTGGACGGCGGCGCCCTCGGGTGGCGGCTCGTCCGGAGGTATCGGGCTGAAGTGGGTGGACATGCGCACGAGGTCGGTCACCACGCCCACGCGGTTGCGGGGGTAGGGGGGCCCGGAGGCCTGCTTCACGATCACGTCGAGCGTGCGTCCGGCCAGCGGCCCGGCCACGTGCTCCCGCCCCTCCATCCAGTACAGGGTGGCGAGGTGGCTCATGGCCGCGAGGGCGTAGCCGGGCATCCGCAGGTCCTCGGCGAGCCGGACGGCGCGGATCAGGTTGGGCTCGGCCTCCCGGAGCCGACCCAGGTGCATCTGGCTGGTCCCCACCTCGCGGAGCACGTGTGGCCGGAGCTCGGTGGGGACGGATGCGAACCGGGGTGAGTCGATCAGACGCTGGGCCTCGTCCACGACGGGCGCCACCGGCTCGAGGGCCAGGCGGGCCCGCAGCAACCGGGCGCACAGGCGCTGCACCGCGAGGCGCCCCGTCCCCTCGGGCTCGGCGACGGGGTGCGCGACCAGACGGTCCAGCCACTGGACGGCCGCGGGCACGTCCTCGTGGCTCCAGCGCTCGAGCGCCATCGTCAACCACGTCTCGGGGTGCGCGACCACGACGTCCGGCCAGCGCTGGGCGAACGTGCGCACCTCCCGCGACCGTCCGTGCACCACGAGGAGCGGGCCCTCGACGGCCAGCTGCTCGGCCGCTGCTTCGGCGTGCCCCAGGTCCACGAGCCGGCGGAACGCATCGTCGGTGACCCCCCGTGCCACGTCGAGGAGCACGGCGCGCAGCACCGTCGCGCGGGCGCGCTCGACGTCGACGCCCCCGGACACGATGCGGCGGCGCACGACCTCGACCATCAGCGGGTGGACGCGGAACCGCGCCTCCGGGAAATCGGTGGACCCCAGCAGGGCGTCATCGGGGGAGGTGGCGCCGTCGACCTCGGTGCGGGTGACGAGCAGGCCGGTCGACTCCAGGCCGTCGAGCGCCACGCCGGCCTCGGGGTCGTGCGTGAGGTGCCGGGCCGTCGCCGCACTCATCTCACCCTCGCTGGCGGTGCACAGCAGGAGGTGCCGCTCCTGGGGAGCGAGCGCCGCGAAGACCTCGCTGGCCACCTGGTCGGCGACGCGCGAGTTGCCCCGCGAGACACGCCTCACCGCCGCGACGGGGTCCGGGGAGGCGGCGACCATCCTCGCGGTCAGGACCACCGCGGCGCACCAGCCCTCGGTACGGGCGGTGATCGATGACACGACCTCGGGGTCCGTCGTCCCGGCGTGCGCCTCGATGAGGAGCCGGCACTCGTCGTCCGTCAGGCGCAGCACGTCCCCGCGCAGGGTGGTGAGGTGGCCCAGCATCTGGGGTGCCAGCCGGACGAAGGGCAGGTCCCACCGGCTCAGGAGGAGGACACGCATCGCGTCCGGGGCGTCGTTGAGACGGGCGTCGAGGAGGCGGACGACCGGGACCGGCAGCTGGTGGGCGTCGTCCACCACGAGCAGGGTCCTTCGGAGACCGTCGCCGGCCGGGGCCGGCCCACCCCCGTCGGCACCCCCGTCGAGGACCGCACGGATGCGCGTCTCCACGCCGTCGTCCGTCGCGGTCAGCCAGACCACGTCAGTGTCGGGAGCGGCGCGCTGCCCGCGCAGCCAGCCCGCGACCGCGAGCGACTTGCCCGCGCCCGCAGGAGCGACCAGCAGGGTCATCGGCGCGCCGGTCGCGGCGTCGAGACGCCGCCACAGGTCGGGTCGCGCCACGTAGGTGTGCGGGAGGTGCGGAACCCCGGACGGCACGGACCGGCTCAGACCGCTGGCAGAGCGCCGGCGTCCTGATCGGTCACTCGTCATGAGCGCGTCCGTCCTACCGCGTTTCCCGAAGAAGGGTGCCGGGAGTCCCGGCACCTCCCTTAGGGTAGACGGCCGTCCGGCGATGCGCACCCCTAGGGATCCGGGATGGTCAGGACCTCAACCACGTCGATGCCCAGGCTGGAGAGCAGGTTGAGCACCCCCTGGAGCTCCTCCTGGTCGAGCATGTCTCCCGACAGGGTCGTCTGCGGCCGCTGTCGACGGGCCGTCAGGTGCGGGAACGCGCTCAGGACGCCCTCCGACAGCTCGGCGTCCACCCGGATCATCATCCTCGGCATGAGGCTCCCTCCGTGTGCGGCGAGTACGCCCTCCATGACAGCTCCCCCTGAGCCTAGGGACGCCCGGACCCGGACGGCTCACTCGAAACGGGCGAGGTCTCGGCCCGGCGAGGCCGCGACACTGCAGGGGAGCGCGACCGTCCGGCGTACGACCGGAGCGGCCCCGGCGTGTATCTCCGAGCGCGTCCGCGGGTCCTCCCAGTAGGCCGCACGGCCACCACGCCCGGGGAGGGACCATGACCACCAGAACCGTCACCAGAACCGCCAGCAGATCGACGGGCAGGGCCAGCCGCGGACGCGCGCCCTGCTTCTTCGTGCCGCCGTACGTCGAGGCCGCACTCGCCGCCAACGACGCCGTCCTCTCGGTCGACGACGCCCACCAGGACCTCTCGGAGG
>NZ_JBFUMD010000100.1:0-10835 GCF_054049555.1 Nocardioides sp. P5_C9_2 | reverse complement strand
GCCCTGGACCGCGCTGTAGCTCCACCGGAACGGCACGGGTGGGTCCCATGCCAGCGCTGCCGCCTCCGCCGGTCCGGCGCCGGTGTGGCTGCCCAGGTACACCGCGATCCCCACGGCCAGCACGGGGAACGCGCCGGCCAGCAGGAGCAGGCGCGGTCCCGGATCACCGGGGGCGTCGAGCGACCCGAGGAGCACGGACACGGTGACCCCGACGACGACCACCTGGACGACCGTGCCGACACCGGGCCGCACGCGTCGTACGGCGGCCAGCGCGACGAGCACGACTCCCACCGCCAGGTTGGCGACCCAGAAGTCCAGCCCGGTCCTGAGCGCGATGCCGTTGACCAGGGTGGAGTAGCCGTCCGAGCCCAGGTCGGCGGTGAGGAACAGCGCGACCCCGACACCGAGCACGACGCAGCCGAGCAGCAGCATCAGGAGCCGACGGGCGGAGTACGTCACGGCTCAGGTGTATCAGCCCCGTCAGCCGTCCTCCGGACCGCCGTGCACGGTCACGGCGTAGATCACCAGGATGTCCAGCGCGAACATCAGCGAGAACCACCAGGGGTTGGCCGACAGGAACGCCAGGTTCGTCACCGCGCTGATGCCGGCGACCGCGACCGCGACCGAACGCGCCCAGGTGCGGCGGAAGAACAGGGCGTACCCGGTCACCCACATCGCAACGGCGAGGAGCATGTGGGCGAGTGCCCACCACCGGTAGTTGGTCTGGATCAGGAGCTCGGAGTCCCCGACCAGGTACTGGTCGTCCTCGAACAGGCCGACCAGGCCGCCGATGAAGTGGAAGCCCCCGACCAGCAGGAACATGAAGGCCGCGAAGGCGATCATCCCGTTCCAGAACCTGGGCTCCTTGTCCTCGTCCTGCTGGCTGTTCGCGCGGGTCGACTGGGTGGCCATGGCGGATCTCCTCTCACCGGACTGTCCGGCCACGGTGGCACCGCCGCGGCCCCTCCGGATCACCCCCGAGGGGTGAGGGCGGACGCCGGGCGGGCACCCGAGGGCACTTCGACCCTGTCCCGGGGCCGGGATCCGGCCTAGCGTCGCCACGGTCCGAGGAGGCAGCCATGCACCCGTTCCCGACTCGCAGCAGCAGGGTCCTGTTCGGCCTGCTCGTCCTCAACGGCCTGAGTGCCGTCGGGGGCGGCCTCGCCCTGATGACGGGGTGGATCCCCGAGCAGGCGTCGTGGATCCGCGCGACCGACTTCCCCAGCAGCTACCTCCCCGGCGTGATCCTGATGGCCGTCGTCGGCGGGTCCGCCCTGGTCGCCGCCATCGCCCAGGCGAAGAACGTCGACGGGTGGCCGCTCGCCAGCATCCTGGCGGGCACCGTGATGGTCGTCTGGATCATCGGGGAGATCGCGTCCATCCGGGCGTTCCACGTCCTGCAGGTGGTCTACCTGGCGACCGGGGCGCTCGTCGTGGTCCTGACCCCGGCCCGCCGCGGGTAGATCGTCCGGCGGCCGAGGGCCACGGCGGCGTACGCGATGGCGACCCCACCGACGAGGTCGACGACGAAGTGCCAGCCGAGGTAGACGGTGGCCACCAGGGTGCCCGCGAGGTACACCCCCAGCACCCGCGAGATCCTGCGGAGGCCGTAGTAGCGCGCCATCAGCAGGATCATCAGGACGACAGCGACGTGCAGGCTCGCGAAGGCCGCGACCTGCGCCGTCGCGCCGTGTGCCTGCGGGTCGGCCAGCAGGACGACGCGCTGGATGAGGTAGCGCGCCTGCGTGTCCTGGTTCATCGTCCTGGCCAGGCCGGCGAAGTCCTCGGGGGCGTGGCTGAACGGGCCGAGCGACGGGATCAGGTAGTAGGCGCCGACCCCCAGGATCCACACCCACATCGCCGAGCTGAGGTACACGTAGCCCTGCCGGACCCGGTCGGTGAAGGCCAGCGACGCGACGAGCGCGAACGTCACCACGGTCGAGAAGGACACGTACCACCACGTCAGCACGTACGCCGCGACGTGCTGGCCGAGCAGGTCGTGCAGGAGCACGGCGGGCGTGTGACCCAGGAACAGCCACTCGTCCCACCGCTGGAGCATGGCGTCCCGGGGCTCGCGGAAGACGACCCAGCTCTTGAGGTTGTGGTAGCTCAGGTACACCAGGTGGTAGGCCAGCAGCCCGGTCGCGGCCAGGACCACCCGCCGCCGCGTCCACCGCTCGCGCAGCACGGTGACGGCCCTCCGGGGCGTCCACCCCGCGCGACCGGCTCGGACCGCGGCATCCACCCCGGCGAGCACCACGAGCAGGACCAGCGTGATCGCGAGGCGCCGCGGCAGCCACGCGCCGTGCGGGTCCCTGACCGGCACCCCCACGGCGTACGAGGCCCACACCGTGACGATCGCGAACAGCGCCACGACCACCCACACCCGGACCACCCACCAGCGGTCCTGCGGGTCCGGCAGGCTCACGGGGCCGTCCGGGCCGACGACGGGGTGCGGGCTCGGACCGGGAGCCCCGGCGTGGCGGCGGGCATCGTCCGAGCCAGCACCCACGCCAGGGACGCGCCCTTGAGGAGCAGCAGCGCCAGGGCGAACGCGGTCGCGATCGCGACGTTCCCGGTGAGGAGGAGGACACCGACGAAGAGGGCTCCGTTGACGGTCTTGGCGAGCGGCGACCAGTTGAGGGCCCAGATCCGGTGGTCCACCAGGTAGAAGTAGTTGGGGCTGACCAGCGGCCAGGCCAGGAACGTCAGCGAGAGCAGCAGGTCGACGACGAGGAACTCGACGACGTAGACCGCCACCGGGAGCGCGAGGGTGCTGTCCAGCCAGGCCAGTCCGACATAGATCGGGACCGCGGACAGCCGGTCGCAGACGATGTCCGCGACGGCACCGATCCGGGTCTCCTGGTCCAGGCGTCGGGCCAGCCAGCCATCCAGGATGTCGCCGGTCCAGTAGACKGCCAGCGCGGCGAGCATCAGGCCCAGCGAGCGTCCGTGGAAGGCCAGGGCGACCAGGGCCAGCGCGCCGACGGTCCGCCCGACGGTCACGACCGTCGGCCACGTCCAGAACCGCTCGCGCTCGGGGCGCACGCCGCCCGCGGCGGGGACCCGGCGGTCGGGCTCCTCGGCGGAGGAGCCCAGCACGTCGGCATCGGCCGGGCGGGTCGGCAGGATGCGCGGGAGCCGGTGCCGGTTGCCGGTGCCCCACGCCGCGATCCACACCGCGGCCACCCCGATCYCCACGCCGCCGAACACGTCGACGAGGTAGTGCCAGCCCAGGTAGACCGTGGCCAGGACGTTGAGCACGAGGAACACCCACAGCCCCCACTGGATCCACAGCGGCCGCAGGCCGATCATCATCGCGATCAGGGACGCGGTGACCATGACCGACACGTGCAGCGACGCGAACGCCGCGATGGTCTGCAGGGCGTCGGTCCCGAACGGGTCCGCGAGCATGTCGGTGCGGTCGGACAGCCAGCTCTGCGCGATGTGGGTCACCTGGGTCTCGGGCAGGTCCGCGAAGAGGTCGGGGCGCGCGTAGATCGGGCCGGTGGAGGGCACCAGGTAGTAGATGGAGACGCCCAGCACCCAGTTGACCGCGACGGCCGTGACGTACCAGCAGGCGGTGTCGATGTTGCTGGTCCAGAACAGCGCGATCACCAGGGAGACGGTGAGGAACACGATCCACGCGACGTACGTCAGGGACATCAGGTGGGCCGCGAAGCCGGTGCCCATCAGGTCGTGCAGCACCGTGGCCGGGTCGTGGCCCAGGGCCAGGCTCCGGTCGAGGCGCAGCAGCTCGTCGTCGAGCATGTGCGGTCGCACGAACGGCACGTAGCTCTTGAGGTTGCGGAACCCGACGTAGGCCAGGTACCAGCTGCCCATGCCGATCAGCACGAGGCGCACCCGCGGTGCGCTCCACCGCTCCCGCACGATCGCCGGGACGCGCGACCTCCACCCGGCGACCCCGCCGCCGTGCAGGGCACGCGCGGCGACGTCGACCAGGAAGCACGCCACCGCGAGGAGCGGGAGCCGGACGTAGGACGGACCCACGATCGAGTCGTCCGGGTCGCGGACGGGCAGGTGCTGGATCCGGGCGATCAGCACCGCGGCGCCGAACAGGCCGAGCGCGAGGACGACCTGCAGCCCGTAGGCGCTGTACCACGGTCGGACATCGGGGTCGGCGGACGCTGTCGTGGCGTGGGAGTCCCCGGGCATGGGCGTCATCCTGCCAGCGAGGGCTCCGCGGGACCTCACCCGTGGGCGATGGGTCACCCCGTGAAGCCCTCGGGCAGGTACGTCGACGTGCGTRTCCCCGGCATCCGCGACACTGGCGCCCAGGGCGGACAGCACCGTTGACCGCCCCCGCCCCCACCCCGAACCGACGGTCCGACCCGAGGAGATCCCGTGATCCCCAGCATCACCGCCGTGCGCCTGACCGGCGCGCGGAACCGCACCGAGCTCCCCCTGCTGGTGCTCGGGCCGTCGCTCGGCACGTCCGCGACGACCCTGTGGACCGCGTGCGCCGCCGAGCTCACCGACGCCTTCGACCTGCTCGCCTGGGACCTGCCCGGCCACGGCCACAACCGGACCGTCCCCGACGAGCCGTTCACCATGGCCGAGCTCGCCGAGGGCGTGCTGCGGGTGGTCGACGACGTGCTCGCCGAGCGGGGCGAGGCCGGGGCACGGTTCCTCTACGCCGGCGACTCGGTGGGCGGCGCCGTGGGGCTCCAGCTCCTCCTCGACCGCCCCGAGCGGGTCGCGGCCGCCGCCCTGCTCGGCACCGGGGCGAGGATCGGCGACGAGGCGACGTGGAGCGGCTGCATCGGTCAGCTGCAGGAGGCCGACGAGGAGGGGTACGTGCAGGTCTGCGCCGCGCTAGCCTCCTTCGACGTGCGCGACCGGCTCAGCGAGATCGGCGACGGCGTGGGCGACGGGACGTACGCCGAGCTGTCCGGGGTCGCGCACCTGGCGCCGGCCGAGGCCCCCGCCGAGGTCGCGACGCTCCTGCGACGGCACTTCCTGGGCGAGGAGCCCGAAGGCGCCGCGGACCTGGCCCGGGAGCTCCAGGAGTTCGTCACCGAGTACGCCCGGGGCGGCGGCATCTGGACCCGCCCCGGCCTCGACCGGCGCAGCCGTTACCTGATCACCCTCACCGCACTCGTCGCCCGCGGCCACCACGAGGAGCTCGCCCTGCAGGTGCTGGCCGCCCGCAGCAACGGCGTCACGACCGAGGAGATCACCGAGCTCATCCTGCAGACCGCCCTCTACTGCGGCGTCCCGGACGCCACCACCGCCTTCCGGATCGCCCAGCGGGCGCTGGCAGAGGTGGAGGGGCCGAAGGGTGCTGGGGTGGGTGGCGGGTGATGGCCGTGGACGACGCCGGAGAGGCATCGGTGGACCTGTACTGGCTCCCGCTCGGGGCCGGCGGTCACGTGGTGCGCTGGAACGGCCGGGTCTACGAGTGGCTGGCGGCCAGGCGGGACCACCGCCTGCCCGCGGAGCTGTACCACTGCGGCCTGATGGTGCGCCGCGCCGGCAGCACCTACGCGGTCGAGATGGGCCCCGTCTGGAACGTCCCGGACGTGGATCGTGGCGTCGTCCTCGAAGGGCCGGTCGGGTCGAGGTGGCTCGGGCGGTTGCGCGCCTTCAGGTACGAGATGCGCTGCTGGCCGGGCGGCCTCATCCCGGACGTTGCCCAGGCGGTGGACAGCCCGGTACGGACCACGTCCGACCCGACGGTGGTGAGAGCCGTGCTGACGGCGCTCCCGGACCTACCGGTGTTGACATGGGGGCGTGACGAGCTGCGGACGGGCGAGATGTGGAACTCCAACTCAGCCGTCGCGTGGCTGCTCGCCTCTGCGGGCCACGACATGGACCCGATCGTGCCGCCGCGGGGAGGTCGGGCACCGGGATGGCGCGCAGGCCTCGTGCTCGCCGGGCGTCACGACTGAATCGCGTCGCGAACTGTCGCATGCGCGAACTCAACCAGTTGTTGCAACGAGCCTCTTGTTGAGGGCTTGGCCGGGAGTCTGCCATTCCAGGGTCTTGCGGGGCCGGGTGTTGAATTGCAGGGCGACCTGGTCGTACTCGGTGGTGGTGAGCTGACGTAGATCGGCGCCCTTGGGCCGGCGAAGGAGCCCGTTGGTGTTCTCGTTGGTGCCGCGCTACCACGGTGACTGTGGGTCGCAGAAATAGATCGGGATGCCGGTCTCGGTCTTGAACCGGGCGTGCTGGGCCACCACCTCGGAGCCGCGGTCCCAAGTGATCGACTTGCGTAGCTCCAGCGGCAGGGTCGCGATCGTCTCAGTCAGTTCATCCGAGCGATCTCCGCGGTGTGGCGACCCGGCAGTGGTGCGAGGAGCACGAACCGCGATGACCGCTCCACCAGCGTAATCACCGCCCCCTTGCCCGTGCCGCCGAGCAGCAGGTCGCCTCCCAGTGCCCGGGCACAGCACGATCCTCGACATCAGCCGGGCACTGCGAGATCCGGATGTCCTCGGTGATCCCGAGCGTGACGCGCTTGGCGCCACCGGTCTGGGCCATGCGGCGCTGCCGTTGGGTGCGCAGGTGCGCGCTCAGCTCGCGCTTGAGCTCGCCCTTGGTCTGGACGACAGCGACTGGTAGATCGTCTCGTGCGACACCCGCTCTCAGATCGCGTGGGAACAACACCGGCAGCATCGCCGCGATCTGTTCCGGCGACCAGTTCGCCAGGTTCTCCACATCCCCCATTGTTGCCTTGATTCGAATATGTGTTCGGGCGAGAATGGGGGTATGTCCTCTCCGTCGTCGTCCGCCGAGTCCCGGTCCGTGCCGGGACTGGAGGACCTCGACGAGCGGTCGCTGCTCGACGCGGCCACCGAGCGGCGCCGGGGGCGGCGTCTGGCCGAGGTCGACGAGATGCTGCTGGCCGCTCAGTGGGCGGTCCTGCAGGGCACGGCACGTGACGAGCGGGACCCGATGATCCAGCCCGGCGGAGACGGCACCCCCGACATGCGGGAGTATGCGCTGGCCGAGCTCGCGATGGCTCAGGAGACCCATGCCCTGACCGCACGGGCCCTGATCGCCGACACCCTCGACCTCATCCACCGCCTGCCCCGCACCTGGGCCGTCGTCGCCGCGGGCCGGTGCGAGCCGTGGGTGGCCCGCAGGGTCGCGGCCATGTCCCGACCGCTGCTGGCCGACACCATCGGTGTGGTGGATCGCGCCGTCGCCCGGGCCATCTCCGGCCACGCCCCCTCCACCGTGATCTCGATCGCGCGGGCCAAGATCATCGCCGCCGACCCCGAGACCCACGCCGCCGAACGCGAGCGGATCCGCCACGAGCGCTACGTCCGTCTCTCTCGCGCCGACGAGTACGGCTACCGCCACGTCATCGCCCGCGTCACCGCCGGCGATGCCACCTGGATCGACGCCATGGTCGACCGCGTCGCGGACATCCTCGCCGCCACCCACGGCCACGACCACAACCACGACGAGCTCCGCTCCCTGGCCCTGGGCTGGCTCGCCCGTCCCGTCGACCTCCTCCAGCTCCTCCTCACCCATACCTACCCGGAGAGCGATGAGGACGAGGACGACCTCGACCTCCCCGACCCCGAGACCGGCGAGACCGAACCGCCCACCGAGACCGAGCCACGCGAGCGGCCGGTGTGGGCACCCGAGCACCTCGACGCCACCATCGAGCGCCTCTGCGGCCTCACCACCCGCCGGCTCGCGTCCCTCCGCGGACGCGGACGGCTCTTCGTCCACGTCACCGACACCGCGCTCCGCACCCGCACCGGGGTCGCCCGCGTCGAGGGCGTCGGCCCCGTCGACGTCGCCCAGCTCGCCGACCTCCTCGGTCACGCCGACGTCACCGTCCTCCCCGTCATGGACCTGCGCGAGCGCCGCCGCGCCGACGCCTACGAGCACTCCGACCCCCTCAAGGACCACGTCTGGACCCAGACCGGCGGCGACGTGTTCCCCTACAGCCCCCGCACCGCGACCCGGGACCAGGTCGACTTCGACCACAGCACCTCCTACGACACGCATGGGCCACCCGGCCAGACCGGCCCCCACAACAGCGGCCCCCTCAGGCGACGCCACCACCGCTGGAAGRCCCACGGGGGCTACCGCTGCCGGACCGTCGGCCCCGGCCGACACCTGTGGCAGACCCCCCACGGGCTCAGCTTCCTCGTGGACCACACCGGGACCCACCGACTCGACGACGCCCAGGCCGACCTCATCCTCACCGCCCCGCCCGGCGTCGAGATCTACCTGCCCGGGGTCCGGTTGGTCGTCGACGGCGTGCCGCTCATCCGGGTGCCCGTGGCGTAGCCGTGACGGCGCACCACCAGTTGTCGGGGCGCTGGACCATCGGCGCCTCGACGCCCTGCTCGAGGAGGCGTSCCAGCCGGAAGAGGTAGGCGGCGATGCCGGCCGCACCCTGCATCCACCCCACGCCAGGTGGCAACAGGGGGTCCTCGGCACGGTGCTCGACGAACCGCCACCACCGGTGCGGGCCCGAGCCGCAGGCACGCTCGAGGAGGGCATCGGCGAGGACGACGGCGTGCTCGAGGTCCTCGTCGGCACGGCCACGCTGCCAGAGGTCGAGGACGAGGTCGCCGACTCCGGCCGTGCCGCAGCAGCGACCGTCGTTGTCCCAGAAGCCGGGGCGTAGCCGCTCGGGAACACCCGCGGACCACACCGACCGCCAGGCGGCTCGCTCCCAGCGGCGTGGCCGCTCCCCGGCGATGTCCCGGACGCCGGCGTGCTCGAGGGCGGCGAAGACCTGCGAGGTGCCCGAGGCTCCGTGGCACCACCCGAACGTCACCGGGTCCTCCCCCGTGTCCATCGGCGGGACGTAGTGCGGCACCAGGAAGCCGCCGTCCCGGGTGTCCGCGAGGGCGACCAGCCGCTCGGCGCCGCCGTGCGCCGCGGTCACCAGGTCCCGTCGTCCGAGCTCGGCGCCGGCCACGGCCAACGCCGCGCAGATCCCGGCCTGGCCGTGTGACCACCCGGGCATCTCGGTCGGCGGGCTCTCCCGGAAGCGGCGCGGGACGAAGAGCCAGCGTGACCCGTCCTCGGTCTCCTCGACGTCGGCCAGCAGGACGTCTGCCGCGTGGCCCGCCAGCTCGTCGGCGCCGGGTACTCCGCGCCGATGGGCCCACACCGCGCCGAGCAGCACCCCGGCCGTGCCGAGCGTCGCGTCGCTGATGCGCACGCCCGCGTCGTACGTCGGCGGTCCGACGAACGGGGTGGCTCAGCCGTCGGGGGTCGAGATGTCGAGGAGACGACCTACCACCGCGTCGGCCCCGGGCTCTCCGAGGGCGAGCACTCCCCGGTCCACGGTCGGGCGAGCCGTATCTCGGACAGCACGGGCCGGATCGCCGGTCCCGACGTCCCCGGCCCGGGTGATCTCGGCGTCGACGCCGAAGGCCACCTCACCGTCCCTGCGCCGGTGGCGGGCGAGCGCCTTCAGGAGGTCCAGGTCGCGGACCCCCGACGCGGGGTCGAGGTCGATCACGGCGCAGCGCGGGACGAGGCCCCGGACCCGCACCTCGGCGGTGCCGATCCGCAACCGCCGCCCGACCCAGCGATCCTCCGCGTGGGGGGACAGCTCGTCACCGGCCAGCTGGAACGTGGCGCGGAACCGGGCTCCGTCGACGGGCGCGCCGACCTCGTCGGCCAGGCGGTCGAGCGAGGCGCTCGTGACCAGCGTGACCGAGCCGCCGTACACGACATCGCCCGGCGCGCTGCGGGTCAGCACGACCTCGCGACCGAGATGGGCCGAGTACGCCGCGGCCCACGGGCCGTCCACGACCTCCACCGGCACGACCCGCCCCCAGTAGTCGACCCGGAGGACCTCACCGGTCGGCACCGGCGCGCCGACCACGGTGTCTGCGGGCAGCTCCGCAGTCAGCACCGCTCCGTCCCAGGTGGCACACGTCCGGAGCATCGTGGGGTTCTCGACCGTCCGGAGGCACCGGTCCCCGGCGCGGTCGACCAGGCAGAAGGCCCGGTCCCCCACCGGTCTGCCCCCGGCGAGCGACACCGAGTCGTGCGTCAGGTGTCGGCCGCCCTTCAGCGGTGTGAACCCGATCCTCGCGACGTGCATGCCGCCACCCTGTCACCGACAGCGGCACGGCGGGCGGGCGTCACCGGTCATCGTCTCCAGCGCCGGACGACCAGCGCGAGCGCGAGCAGTGCGAGCGACGCGACGAGCAGCAGCTGCCACCAGTACCACGTCCACAGTGCCGTGGAGGTGCCGAGGAGTGCCCGGTGCGGACCCGCTTCCAGGGCGTCGGCCGTCAGCTGGAGGCATGAGGACTGCATCCGGTGGTGCACCGCGACGAGGGGCCGCGATCCGTCCTCGGTGGCGAGCTCCGCGCCGGCGGCGAGCGAGCCCCGGAAGCCCGGGGTGGCGGTCGGGAGCACCGGGTCGTCGCCGAGCCAGGACGGCGAGCAGCCGTCCCAGTCACGGACGCTGCGCGGTGCGAGCTCGGTGCCGTCGGTCAGCGAGAAGAGCCGCAGCGTCACGTCGGGACGCCGTCCCGACGCGGCCTCGACCAGCGCGAGGGTCCCGCCCGGCGAGACGCTCGCCTCCAGGACGGCGTCCGGGTGACCGCGCCACGGCTCGGCCAGGCGCAGGGGCATGGCGCTCGTCACCCCGCTCCCCACGTCCGTCGTGGTCGCGACCAGGCCCGTGGTCACGCCGTCCTCCACGACCTCTCCGACGGTCACCACCTCCGAGGCGGTGAGGAAGCCGGCGGGCGCCCCGCCGCCGACCGCGGTGAGCACGCCGGACGAGACGTCGAGCAGCCGGGTGTGCGGCCTCCCTCCCTGACCACCGCCCGCGAACCGCGCGAGGACCGCGGTCCCGGCCGGCGACCAGAGGA
>NZ_JBFUMD010000099.1:0-9495 GCF_054049555.1 Nocardioides sp. P5_C9_2 | reverse complement strand
CGTCAGCTCACCGCGGGTCCCCACCCGGCGCGCGGGCGTGCTGGCGGACGTCGCCCGTGAGCTCTTCGGCGAGCAGTCCCATCCGTCGGTCGCGGTGTCGGCCGTCTGCGTCCGGACCCGACGGCGCCATATCCTCGACGGCGGCAGGTATCCGCTGGCCGACCTCGTGGCCGCCTCCTCCGCCGTGCCAGGACTGTTCCCGCCGCACCGCATCGAGGGCCGGCTCTACATCGACGGAGGCATGTGGTCGGCGACCTCGGTCGACGCCGCGGCGGAGGCCGACCACGTGATCGTGGTCGCGCCCCTGGCCGGCCTGGTGCTGGGCCCCCTGGGGCAGACCGCTGGACTCCTGCTCGAGCGGGAGCTGCGTCGGTGGCGGCAGCGGCATCCCGAGAGCACGGTGACGCTCGTCCGGCCGGACCGCGCGATGGCGCGCCTGGCCGGTCTCCATCCCCTCGCGCTCTTCGACGACGAGCGCGCCCACGGGGTCTACCCGCTGGCCCACGAGCAGGGGCTGCGCGTCGCCGAGGCGCTGTCGGGCGACCGGGTCGACACCGACCCGGCGGCCTGAGCCGCGCGGCCCCGGACTCCGCCGCTCCTAGGCAGGCTTGAGGTCGATGCTGATCGAGTTGATGCAGTAGCGGTCACCGGTGGGCGTGCCGTAGCCGTCGGGGAAGACGTGGCCCAGGTGCGAGCCGCAGCCGGCGCAGCGCACCTCGACCCGCTTCATCCCGTGCGAGACGTCCTCGATGTACTCGATGGTGTCGGTGATCGGCTGGTAGAAGCTCGGCCAGCCGCAGCCGGAGTGGAACTTCGTGCTGCTGGTGAACAGCTCGGCACCGCACGCCTTGCAGGAGTAGGTGCCCTCCGTCTCGGTGTCGGTGTACTCGCCGACGAAGGCGCGCTCCGTCCCGGCCTGACGGAGCACGGCGTACTCCTCGGGGGACAGCTGGGCGCGCCACTCCTCGTCGGTCTTCTCCACGTCGTAGGCCATGGCGCCCACGCTACTGCGGGAGTGGTCGCCAGGTGGCGTGGGCAGTGGCGTGGGTCGCACACCGGACCCCTTGACGAATCGAGTGTACGAGTGTTCACTCAATCTCTGAGAAGACCACGACCGCTCGCCTCCGGGGAGGACGCACGCATGTCTGTGACCGACCGACTGGCCCGGGCCCGCACCGCGGGGGCCCGGCTGACCACGCCGCTGCACCCCGACGACTACCTCTCGCTGGTCAACCCGCTGTGGACGGCCCGCGAGCTGCGCGGCCGCATCGAGGAGGTCGTCCCCGAGACAGAGGACGCCRCCACCGTGGTCATCCGCCCCGGCTGGGGCTGGCGCTACGACCACAAGCCCGGGCAGTACGTCGGCATCGGCATCCAGGTGGACGGCACGTTCCACTGGCGCTCCTACTCCGTCAGCTCGCCGCCACGACGAGACGGTCGCACCATCGCCATCACCGTGCGGGCGATGCCCGAGGGCTTCCTGTCCCAGCACCTCGTCGAAGGCCTCGAGCCCGGCACCATCGTCCGGCTGGCCCTGCCCGCGGGCGAGTTCGTGCTGCCCGACCCGCCCCCGGCGCGGATGCTGATGCTGGTCGGCGGCTCCGGGATCACCCCGGTCATGTCGATGCTGCGCACGCTCGATCGCCGCGGCACGATGCCCGACGTCGTCGTGCACTACTCCTCGACCACCGAGGAGCGGATGATCTTCCGCGACGAGGTCTGCGAGCTCGCCGACCGGCACGACACCCTCACCCTGCACCGGCGGCACACCGACGACGAGGGCATCCTCGACCTGGCCGACCTCGACTCCCTCGTCCCGGACTGGCGCGACCGCGAGACCTGGGCCTGCGGCCCGGCGCCCATGCTCGATGCGGTCGAGGAGCACTGGGAGCGGGCCGGGATCGACGACTCCCTGCACCTCGAGCGCTTCTCGCTCAAGCTCGAGGGCGACGGCGGCGAGGGCGGCACGCTCCGCTTCCAGAACTCCCAGAAGTCCATCGAGGTCGACGGCGCCACCACCGTCCTCGAGGCCGGCGAGCAGGCGGGCGTGGGCATGCCCTACGGCTGCCGGGTCGGCATCTGCCACACCTGCACGCTGACGCTGGTCAGCGGCACCGTGCGCGACCTGCGCACCGGCGACGAGTACGACGACACCCACGACTCCGTGCAGACCTGCGTGACCGTCCCGGTCGGCGACTGCACCCTCGCGATCTGAGAGGAACCCGCATGGCCATCAGCGACGTCAAGGAGTACACCCACCTCACCGACGAGGAGGTCGACCAGCTCGGGCGCGAGCTCGACGCGCTGCGCGCGGAGGTCGAGGAGTCTCGCGGCGCGGACGACGCGGCGTACATCAACCGCATCATCACCCTCCAGCGCCGCCTCGCGGTGGCGGGCCGGATCACCCTGTTCGCCTCGCGCTGGAAGCCCGCGTGGGTCGCCGGCGCCGCCATGCTCGGCGTGGCCAAGATCCTGGAGAACATGGAGATCGGCCACAACGTCATGCACGGGCAGTGGGACTGGATGAACGACCCGGAGATCCACTCCTCCACCTGGGAGTGGGACACCGCCCAGCCGGCCGAGCAGTGGAAGCACAGCCACAACTACATCCACCACCAGTTCACCAACGTGCTGGGCCACGACAACGACATCGGCTACGGCATCCTGCGGATGGCCCGCGAGCAGCGGTGGCACCCGGCCAACCTCGGACAGCCGGTCTACAACGCGCTGCTGGCCACGCTGTTCCAGTGGGGCGTCGCGCTGCACGACCTCGACCTCGAGGCGATCCGCAAGCGCGAGAAGGACCCGAAGGTGCTGGCCAAGCAGCTGGCGCAGATCAAGCGCAAGATCAGCCGCCAGATCGGCAAGGACTACGTCTTCTTCCCGCTGCTGACCGCGGCGACCGGTCCGGCCAACGTGGTGCCGACGATCACCGCCAACGCCACCGCCAACCTGGCGCGCAACGTGTGGTCCTACATGATCATCTTCTGCGGGCACTTCCCCGACGGGGCGCTGCACTTCACCGAGGAGGAGCTCGAGGACGAGACGCGCGCGGAGTGGTACCTGCGCCAGATGCTCGGCTCGGCCAACTTCGAGGGCGGCAAGCTCCTGCACGTGATGAGCGGCCAGCTCGGCTACCAGATCGAGCACCACCTCTTTCCGGACCTGCCGTCCAACCGGTACGCCGAGATGTCGGTGCGGGTGCGCGAGCTCGCCGCGAAGTACGACATCCCCTACACGACGGGGCCGCTCCACCGGCAGTACGGCCAGGCGCTGCGGACGATCATGAAGCTGTCGCTGCCCAACCGCTTCACCTCCACCGACCGGCCCGAGCAGCCCACCGACCCCGCGCAGGGGGCGCCGGTCGAGCGCGGTCGGCGCACGGACGCCCAGCGCCCGACGCGCAGCGCCCAGACCGGCGACTGGTACTCGCGCAGCACGCGGGGCGCGTCGTGAGGGAGGACCTTCGGGACGGGTCGACCCGGTTGCGCGAGCCGACCCGGGCCTGGGTCACCCAGTGCGCCCTGTCCCGGATCTGCGGCGTGTGCGAGGAATCGCTCGG
The DNA here is from genome assembly GCF_054049555.1 of Nocardioides sp. P5_C9_2. Taxonomy (NCBI): domain Bacteria; kingdom Bacillati; phylum Actinomycetota; class Actinomycetes; order Propionibacteriales; family Nocardioidaceae; genus Nocardioides; species Nocardioides sp. P5_C9_2. The sequence continues at coordinate 5,933 of NZ_JBFUMD010000099.1, read as the reverse complement.
GCGGCCGATCGCCTTCGTCGGCACGCCGCGCGAGGGCGACCGCAACCAGTTCCACCAGCCGCCGATGCACCTCGCGTGCGCGGAGCAGGTGCGGACACCGGACCAGGTCGTCGTGACGACGGCGGGCTTCGAGTTCGTCCGGCCCGACCGCGACGACCCGGATCCGGCGCCGCGCTTCGAGCCGCACGCGCGCCTGTGAGTCCTCCACCCGGTCGGCCGGTGTCGCAGCCGGGCCCCGGCGATCGTTGAGAGGGTGAGCGGCGACCCAGCGGGGTCGCCCCGCACCCGAGGAGGGGACCGCGATGCAGTACCTGATGTCCGTGATCGACGACGCGAGCGAGTCCGGCACGGCCGAGGAGATGGCGGCCACCGGCGTCTTCAACGAGCGGCTCCGGGACCGGGGCCACTGGGTCTTCGCGGGTGGCCTCGGTGCGCCCGGCACGGCGACCGTGGTCGACAACCGGGACGGCCGGGCGGTGACCACCGATGGGCCGTTCGTGGAGTCGAAGGAGTACCTCGCCGGCTTCTGGATCATCGAGGCGCCCGACCCCGACGTGGCGCTGGCGCTGGCCGCCGAGGGGTCGGCCGCCTGCCACCGGAGGGTCGAGGTGCGTCCGTTCCTGCGGGACTGAGGAGGCTCAGTTCCAGCCGGTGACGGCGCTCAGCGTCAGGGTCGCCAGCGTGACCGCCAGGACGGCGACGAGTCCGCCGGTGAGCGCGAAGCGGCCCCAGTGGATCGACAACCCGGCCGCGTGGCAGCGCTGGGCCCACAGGACGGTGGCCAGGCTGGCCCACGGGGTGACCAGGGGGCCGACCCCGACGCCGATGAGCAGCGCACCGAGCCGCTGCGGGCTGTCGGCGGTGACCGGCTCCAGGGCCAGGTAGGCAGGCAGGTTGTCCAGCACGTTGGCGCTGCCGGCCGCGACCCCGGCCAGGCGGAGCAGGGCCAGGGGCCCCTCCCCGGTGCCGGTCATCGCCGCGGCCAGCTCGGTCAGGCCGTGCTCGTGGGCGAGCTGCACGAGGAAGAACAGCGCCCCGACGGCGAGGACCAGCAGCCAGGGGACGAGCCTGAGGTGCAGCAGGTCCCGGCGCCAGACCAGGCAGGCCAGCACCACGACCCCGCACGCGATGCCGGACACCACCGTCACCCGGCCGGTGAGCGTCAGGGCCGGGCCCAGGGCCAGGCAGGCCAGGGCGGCGACCACGACGGGCGCGCGCGGGCCCGCGAGCGGGTCCGGCTCGTCGTACTCCCGGCGGGGGAGGGCGAGGGTGCGTCGGTGCAGGACCGCGAGCACCGCGACGGTCACCAGGACGGCGACCAGGCCCGGCAGCGCCATCAGCGCGACGTACTCGGCGGCGCTCATGTCGAGGTGGCTCAGGGCGAGCAGGTTGGTGAGGTTGGAGACCGGGAGGAACAGCGAGGCGGTGTTGGCGAGCAGCACCGTGGTCATCGCGAAGAGCACGGGGTTGATCCGCAGCCGCACGGCGACGGCCAGCACGACCGGGGTGAGGAGCACGGCGGTGGTGTCCAGGGAGAGGACGGCGGTGCTGGCGACGGCGACCGCGACCAGCCCGACCCACACCCGGCGTACCGACCCGTGCGCGGCGTGCACCACGCCGTCGGCGACCAGGTCGAAGAGGCCCAGGCCGGAGCACAGCTCGGCCAGGACGGTCGCGAACACCAGGAACAGGAGGATCGGTCCGATCCGCGCCACCAGGTCGGCCGTCACAACGGAGCAGGCTACTCAGCGGGTGGGGACCACTACGGTGGCGGCATGGCAGCAGCGAAGGCAGCGATGGTCGTCGCCGGGGGGCGCGAGGTGCGGGTGTCCTCCCCGGACCGGGTGATCTACGAGGCGACGGACACGACGCCCGAGGTCACCAAGGTGATGGTGGCGGAGTACTTCGCCTCGGTGGAGGACGGCCTGATGCGCGCCCTGCGCGAGCGGCCGACCGCGCTGGAGCGGTGGACGAGCGGCGTACGCCCCGGCATGAAGCTGGCGACCGGGCCGCAGGACAAGGACGCCGACGCGTTCTACCAGAAGCGGGTGCCCAAGGGCGCTCCCGACTACCTCGAGTCGGTGCAGATCACCTTCCCCTCCGGTCGCACGGCCGAGGAGATCTGCCCGACCGAGATCGCCGTGCCCGTCTGGTGTGCCCACATGGGGACGCTGACCTTCCACCCGTGGCCGGTGCGTCGCGCCGACGTCGACCATCCCGACGAGCTGCGCATCGACCTCGACCCCCAGCCCGGTACGTCGTTCGCGGACGCCGTGCGCGTCGCCGGCGTCGCCCGCGAGCTGCTCGGGGACCTCGGGATGACCGGCTTCGCCAAGACCTCGGGCAACCGGGGCGTGCACGTCTACGTCCGGATCCAGCCGTCCTGGGAGTTCGCCGACGTGCGGCACGCGGCCATCGCCTTCGGCCGCGAGCTGGAGAAGCGCGACGACGGCGTGACGACGGCGTGGTGGAAGGAGGAGCGCGGCGAGCGGATCTTCGTCGACTTCAACCAGAACACGCGCGACCGCACCATCGCCTCGGCGTACTCGCTGCGTCCGCTGCCCGGTGCGCCGGTCTCGACGCCGGTGACGTGGGAGGAGCTGGCGACCCTGGGCTCCCCGACCGGTCTCAACCTCCTCACGGTGCCGGAGCGCCTCGCCTCCGACGGCGACCCGTGGGCGACGATCGACGACGTGCACCACTCCCTCCAGCCGCTGCTGGACCTGTGGGAGGAGCACCCCGTCGAGCTCAACTACCCGCCCGACCACCCCAAGATGCCCGGCGAGCCGCCCCGGGTGCAGCCGTCGAAGAAGGTCGCCTCCCACTGGGACGAGGACGGCAACCGGGTCGAGGGCACGTGAGCGGCGAACCCCCTCGGTCGGGTCCGGGCGGCCCCCGGCGCTGGGCCGACTACCTCGACTGGGTGCGCGCCGAGATGGTGGGCGGCGTCCTGGCCCTGTCGTACGACGACCAGCGCCGCGCGCTCGTCCCCTCCGGGTGGACTCCGCTCGAGCTGCTCAGCCACGTGCTCCACATGGAGCAGCGGTGGTTCGTGTGGGGGTTCCTCGCCGAGCCGGTCGCCGAGCCGTGGGGCGACTGGACCACGCCGGAGCCGTGGGCCTCGGACGACTCCGACGCCACGGTGCCGGGCGCCCGGTGGGCGGTGCCTGCCGATGTGACGGCGGAGGCGCTCGCGACGCGTCTGGAGGCCGTCGGGACGCGGACGCGGTCGGTGCTGCGGGACTTCCCGCTCGACGCGGTGGCCATGCCGGGTGGGCGGTTCGACGACGACCCGCCCACGCTGGAGTGGATCTGCTTCCACGTGCTGGGGGAGTACGCCCGGCACGTGGGGCACCTCGACATCGTCTCCGAGCTGGCCAGCGACTAGCCTCGACCGGGTGAACCCCCGCCTCGTCCTCGTCACCGGTTCCGGCCGTTCCGGCACCTCGAGCATGGCCGGCACCCTCAAGCGCCTCGGCCTGCACGTGCCCCAGCCGGAGGTGCCCGCGGACGAGAAGAACCCGCGCGGCTACTACGAGCCGGTGTGGGTGACCGAGTTCCACAAGCGGGTGCTCAACCCCGTGCCGGTCCGCACCATCGACACCCGGCCCGACGCCGCCGTCGTCGCCGACGCCGCGATCACGCCCGAGGTCGAGGAGGAGCTGCGGACCTGGCTGGCCGACCAGCTCGACCGGCCGCAGGTGCTGGTCAAGGACCCGCGTGCCTTCTGGATCCTGCCGGCCTGGACCCGGGTCGCCGCCCAGCTCGGGGCCGACGTGTGCACCCTGACCATGCTGCGCCACCCCACCGAGGTGGTGCGCTCGCGCGACTCGGCGTACCTCACCGAGCAGACGCCGACCTTCCGTCGTCAGCGCGAGACGGCCAACGTCGCCGCCTGGGTCAACGCCGCCTTCGCCACCGAGGCGGCCACCCGCAGCGTGCCGCGCGCGTTCGTCCGGTACGACGACCTGCTGTCCGACTGGCGCACGGCCCTGTCCCGCGCGGGCGAGCAGCTCGGGCTGGCCTTCGAGCCCGGCCTCGACGTCACACCGCACCCGGTCGACGACTTCATCGACGCCACGCTCAACCGCTCGGCCATCACGTGGGACGACATCGCCGTCCCGCCCGCCCTCCGAGACCTCGCCGAGCGCACCTGGCAGGTGATGAACGTGCTGGTCTACTCCCCGTCCGACGCCGGCGCGATCGACGAGCTGGCCGGCCTGCAGGAGGAGTACGGCGAGCTCTTCGACTACTCCGAGGCGATCTCGATGGACGCGACCACCGCCCGCGTGGCGGCCGGGCGGCGCGACGTACGCCGCAAGAAGGACGCCCAGCTCGACGAGCTCCGCGACGAGCTCGACGCCGTGCGCGCGGAGGTCGCGGAGCTGCGCTCGCGTCCCTCCGGCCTCGCCGGCCTCTTCCGCCGCTGAGGCTCAGCGCTCCCAGGGAGCCTTGACCGGGAAGTAGTCCGCGAGGAACTCCGACAGCATGGCGTCCACGGCGTCGGTGTCCACGGCGTACTCGTGGTGGTCGCCGATGCAGAAGAAGTCTCGGTCGCGGGCGCGCAGCTGGCGCAGCTGCCGCTCGATCCGGGCGTTGCTGAGGTCGAGGAAGGCGTGCTCGGCCGGAGCGGCGTACGCCGAGCCGGTCACCAGCCCGTAGTGCTGGGCCAGCGAGGACAGCATCGACACGTCGGTGTCGGCCCGGAACGGCGAGCGTGCGGTGCGGCCGACCGCGTCGGCGAAACGCGCCTCGACCTCCGCGAGCACCGACACGCGGTGGGGGTGCGGGGAGTGGGCCATCACCTGGGTGATCGCGACGCCGAAGGCCTCCTCGATGAGCGCGCGGTTGGTCGCCGCCGCGTGGAGGAACGGCTTGTCGGCGGTGCCCGGCAGGCCGATGGCACCGTCGCCGACGAAGGCCGCGAAGCCGCCGCCGGGGCTGAAGAACAGCTCGGGCCGCGCTGCCCGGCCGAGGAAGACGTCGTCGTTGAGGTAGACGAAGTGCTCGGCCAGCCCGGGGACCCGGTGCAGTGCGGTCTCGATGGCCTGGGAGTTGAAGGTGGGCAGCGCGTCGGGCGGCAGGATCTCGCGGTGGTCGACGACCCGCACCCGCCCGTCGAGCAGTGCATCGTCGACCAGCCAGTCCGGGCGCTGCCCGGCGGTGACGAGGTGGATCGTGCGCACCCACGGCGCGAAGAGGTGCACCGAGCGCATCGAGTGGCGCAGCTCGTCGCGGCTGCGGAACCTGGCCCGCCCACCTGCCTCGGGCCGGGCCCGGTCGCCGCCGCGTGCCTGCCGCGCGGCGTTCCACTCCGGGTCGTCGCCGTCGACCCAGGTGTAGACGACGTCGATCGGGAACGTCACGTCGTACGCCGTCGGCAACGCCATCAGCGGAAGCGTCGGCACGGTGACCCCGGCGACCTCGACGGACGCGGTCGCAGCGCCGGCGGGTGCCTGGGCCGTCCACCGGTTGGGGCGGGGGGCGACGAGCGTGCCGTCGGGCAACCGGTCCCAGAACTCGATCTCGACGCCGGCGTCGTCGGCGAGGTGGGTACGCCGCCCGTGCGCGCGCGGCCACGGCTCCAGCACCAGCCGGTTGGGGGCGGCGTTGCGCAGCGCGTCGACCAGCTCGCCCACCCGGAGCCGCCGCTCGGGCCACCCCCGGTCACCGGGGTCGCGGAGGGCGAGGTGCGCGGGCGCCGCCCGCAGGTGCTCCAGGAGGGCCTGCCGCTGCTCGGTCGGTACGACGACCGTGGGAGCGGGGCGGTCGTGTGCCGGGATGACGAACCACCCGCCACCCGCCGGGGACCCGGCACTGTGCTCGACGGCCCCCACGACCAGCCGCAGGGCCTCCGCGCGGGCCTCGACCGGGGTGACGAGCGGGATGTCGACCGGCATCCCCTCCCGGGTGAACGGCGGGGTAGTCCGCGA
>NZ_JBFUMD010000098.1:0-9499 GCF_054049555.1 Nocardioides sp. P5_C9_2 | reverse complement strand
ACCCGTCCGGCGCCTCCACGGCGCGGGGCGCACGCTGGAGGGACTCGCTGCCGGCGAGGTGCTGGGCGACCCGGGGTTCGTGCTGACGACGTACGGGACGATGCGCAACGACGCCGAGCAGCTGGCAGGCGTGCCGTGGGGGCTGGTGGTGGCCGACGAGGCGCAGCACGTCAAGAACGCCCAGTCCTCCACGGCTCGGGCCCTGCGCACCATTCCGAGCGCTGCCCGCGTCGCGCTGACGGGTACCCCGGTGGAGAACAACCTCACCGAGCTGTGGGCGATCCTCGACTGGGCGATCCCCGGCCTGCTCGGCAGCCGCAACGCCTTCCGCAAGGTCTGGGCCGCCCCGATCGAGTCGGGCCTCGAGCCGACCAAGGCGCGCCAGTTCGCCGACCTCATCGGGCCGTTCCTGCTGCGCCGGCGCAAGTCCGACCCGGGGATCGCGCCCGAGCTTCCGGCCAAGACCGAGACTGACCACCTCATCGGCCTGACCCGCGAGCAGGTCGTCCTCTACGAGACCTACGTGCGCGACTGCATGCGGCGCATCGAGGAGGCCGACGAGGACACCCGCCGCGGGCTGGTCCTCAAGCTGCTCACCGGACTCAAGCAGATCTGCAACCACCCGGCGCACTTCCTCAAGCAGACCGACCCGCGTCCCGCCGGCCGCTCGGAGAAGCTCGACCTCCTCGACGAGCTGATCGGCACCGTGCTCGCCGAGGGCGGCGCCGCGCTGGTCTTCACGCAGTACGTCGCCATGGCGCGGCTGCTGGAGCGACACCTGGCCCGGGCGGGGGTGCCCCACCAGTTCCTGCACGGTGGCACCCCGGTCCACGAGCGCGAGGCGATGGTGGCCCGGTTCCAGGCCGGGCCCGGCTCCGACGGTGGGGTGCCGGTCTTCCTGCTGTCGCTCAAGGCGGGCGGCACCGGGCTCAACCTCACCCGGGCCGACCACGTCATCCACGTCGACCGCTGGTGGAACCCCGCCGTCGAGGAGCAGGCCACCGACCGGGCCTACCGGATCGGTCAGACCCGTCCGGTGCAGGTGCACCGGTTCGTCACCCAGGGCACCATCGAGGAGAAGATCGCCGAGCTGCTCTCCCGCAAGCGCGCGCTCGCCGACACGGTGCTGGGGCGCGGCGAGGCCGGGCTCACCGAGCTGAGCAACGACGAGCTGCGCGACCTGGTCGAGCTGCGCGGGACGGGCCCGTGACCGGGGCGCAGACCATCACCCACCCCCGCATCCCGCCCCGCCGCGGTGGGGGAGCCGGCACCTGGTGGAGCAAGGCCTGGGGTCGGGCGGTGGAGGAGTCGGCCTTCGGGGTGGCCGAGCTGCGCCGCGGGCGGGCGCTCGCGCGGGCCGGTGAGGTCGGCGCCATCGCGGTCGACCCCGGCTCCGCCGTCGCGGCGGTCACCGAGGGGGATGATGCCTGGACGGTCACGATCGGCGTCCCGACCCTCGACGACCGCGACCGCGCCACCTTCGTCGAGCTGGTCGGCGCGGAGTCGGGGCGGATCGCCGCGATGCTCGCCGGGCAGCTGCCCCACGCGCTGCTCGAGGCGTGCGAGGAGGCCGGCATCGAGCTGCTCCCGTACGGCGCGGAGCTGGGCTCGACCTGCACGTGCGACTCGTGGCTCGACCCCTGCCCGCACGCGCTGGCCGTGCTGACCCAGGTGGGCTGGCTGCTGCAGGCGGATCCGTTCGTGCTGCTGCAGCTCCGCGGCCTGTCCCGCGAGGAGCTGCTGGCCGGCCTGCACGCGCTCGCCGTCACCGACCCGGTGGCCGACGACCTCACGGTCGCGGAGGACGCGGCCCTGCGGGCGGAGCGGATCCTGGCGGCGCTCCAGGCCGATCCGGGGGCCGACCTCTCGCGCTGGTGGTGAGGCTCAGGCCTTCGGCTCGGTGGTGGCGACCGGGCGCATGCCGAGCTCCTCGTCGAGGCGCAGCAGGCCCGGGCCGTCGTCGTCGATCATCACGACCCGGCCGATGATCTCGTTGACCGTCGCCTCCTCCTCGATCTGCTCCTCGAGGAACCAGTTGAGCAGCGGACGGGAGTCGAGGTCGCCCTCGGCCTCGGCGGTCCGGTAGAGGTTGCGGATCGACTCCGAGACCTTCTGCTCGTGCGCCAGCGCGGCCCGGAAGGCGTCGAGCACCGAGTCCACGGCGACGCTGGGGGCCTGGATGGAACCGATCTGCGGGTGGTTGTCACGGTCGGCGACGTGGTCGATGAACTTGTTGGCGTGCACGATCTCCTCGTCCGCCTGGTGGCGCAGCCACGCGGACATGCCGGGCAGGTCCCGCAGCTCCAGCTCGATGGCCAGCTGGCGGTAGACCAGGGAGGCCTGGAACTCCAGCGTGATCTGCGCGTTGAACGCGGTCTCGAGCGTGTCACTGAGCTTCATGCGGCTCAGCCTAGCGAGGGGTCAGCAGCGCCCCGAGGGCCATGTCCCGCAGCAGGTCGTGCATCTGCGGGTCGGGCAGCAGGCTGCTGTGCGGCGTGGAGTTGAGCAGGCCGAACGCCACGTGCGCCATCGCCCGGGCGGGATCGAGCCCCAGCCCCGCGTGCACCAGGCGCAGCTGTCCGGCCCACACGTCGACGTAGGCCCGCTGCAGCGTGCGCACCTGCTCGCGCGCGTCGTCGGCGAGCGAGGACCAGTCCCGGTCCTGTACGACGATCAGCGCGCGATGGGCCAGCGCGAACTCGACGTGCCACTCGATGAGCGCCGCGACGGCGTCGGCCGGGGTGGCTGCCGCCTCGGCGCGCTGCCGGCCGACGGCGAGCAGCTCCTCGCTGATGGAGACCAGCATCTCGGCGAGCACGGCGTCCTTGGACGGGAAGTGCTTGTAGAGGGCCGGGCCGGAGATCCCGCACGCGGCGCCGAGGTCGGCCACGGAGACGCCGTGGAACCCGCGCTGGGCGAACAGGTCGGCGGCGATGTCGAGGATCTGCTGGCGCCGCGGGCTCACGCGGCAAGGTTAGCGCCCGCTAACCATGCCGGCGGGTTCGTCCACGTGCGCAGCTCTGGCGGGCGGGGTTGCGGTCGTCTATGTGCGCAGCTTTGGCGAGTGGGGAGGGGTGTCGGTCGTGCACGTGCGCGAGCTCCGGGTGTCGATCGGCTCCATTCCGGCGCAGATGCGCGAATCCTGTGGACAACGCGCTGAGCTCGCCCGGACGGGGAAAGGGACCCGTCATGAGGACACCCAACTTCTCCTACTACGTGGCGGTCTTCGACGCCGCCRAACGCATCATCCTGCGATCCGGGTGCGGAGCCGTCACCGTGCGCGCGGTCGCGACCGAGGGCGGCCTGAGCCCGAGCACGGTGCGCCACCACTACCGCACCCAGTCGTTCCTGCTGGCCTGCGCCTTCGCCGGCATCGAGGACCACTTCGCCGGCGCGCTCCGGAAGGCGCCGGTCCCGGACGAGGACGCCACCGTCGCGGACGCCGTGACGACCCTCGCGACCCGCCTGCCGACGGACGGTGACGGGCTCCACCACCTCCGCCTGCTGCACGCCTACAAGGCGTGGGCCAGGCACGACTGGGACATGGCCGTCCTGGTGAGCGCCAACGACGACCGGTTGCTCGAGCTCTGCCTGCGGTTGTGCCTCGGGATGGGGCTGAGCCGTGCGCAGGCCCTGCGGCAGGCGCGCATCCTGCGGGCGCTCGTGACGGGCCTCGCGGAGGAGATCGTCACCATCGCCGTCGCTCCGCCGGAGGGCGAGCTCGGCCTGGGGCTGCCCGACCGCCTGACCGACCGGGGCGTGCGGACGATCCTGACCCAGCACGTCTCGGCGGTGCGAGCGATGGCGCTGTCGGGGGAGCCGGGCCGACCGGTCGACAGGACAGGTTAATGATCGCTAACCTGACGCCGTGACCGACGCCACCGCGAGCACGTCAGCGACCAGCACCCCCGCCACCCCCTCGATGCGCGACCTCGTCGCCGACCTGCACGAGCGGCTGGCAACCGTCCGCCAGGGGGGCAGCGAGGCGGCCCGGGCCAAGCACACCGGCCGCGGCAAGCTCCTGGTCCGCGACCGGGTCGACCGGCTGCTGGACGCGGGCAGCCCGTTCCTCGAGCTGAGCCCGCTGGCGGCGTACGGGATGTACGGCCGCGACGCCGACGACCTCAACGCCGTGCCGAGCGCGAGCATCGTCACCGGCATCGGCCGCGTCAACGGCCGCGAGTGCGTCGTGATCGCCAACGACGCGACCGTCAAGGGCGGCACCTACTACCCGCTGACGGTCAAGAAGCACCTGCGCGCGCAGACCGTCGCGGCGGACAACAACCTGCCCTGCATCGCCCTGGTCGACAGCGGCGGCGCGTTCCTGCCGATGCAGGACGACGTCTTCCCCGACCGCGAGCACTTCGGCCGGATCTTCTTCAACCAGGCCAACCTCAGCGCCCAGGGCGTCCCGCAGATCGCCGCGGTGATGGGCTCCTGCACCGCCGGTGGCGCCTACGTGCCGGCGATGTCCGACGAGACGGTGATCGTCAAGGAGCAGGGCACGATCTTCCTCGGCGGCCCGCCGCTGGTGAAGGCCGCGACCGGGGAGGTCGTGAGCGCCGAGGACCTCGGCGGCGGCGACGTGCACGCCCGGAGGTCCGGCGTGGTCGACCACCTCGCCGAGGACGACGCGCACGCACTGGCCATCGTCCGCAGCATCGTCGACACCCTCCCGAGGTCGTCCGGCTACCCGCAGCCCGGTCGCCGGATCGAGCCCGGTCCGGTCGAGGAGCCGCACGAGTCCCCCGAGAGCCTGTACGACGTCGTCCCCACCGACACCCGCACGCCGTACGACGTGCGCGACGTCATCCGCCGCATCGTCGACGGCAGCCGGATGCACGAGTTCAAGAAGCTCTACGGCGAGACCCTGGTGACCTGCTTCGCCAAGATCCACGGCTACGACGTGGGGATCATCGCCAACAACGGCATCCTGTTCAGCGAGTCGGCGCTCAAGGGCGCGCACTTCATCGAGCTGTGCAACCAGCGCGGCATCCCGCTGGTCTTCCTGCAGAACATCACCGGCTTCATGGTCGGGCGCGAGTACGAGAACCGCGGCATCGCCCGCGACGGCGCCAAGCTGGTCACCGCCGTGGCGTGCTCGGTGGTCCCGAAGTTCACGGTGGTCATCGGCGGCTCGTTCGGCGCCGGCAACTACGGCATGTGCGGACGTGCCTACGACCCGCGCTTCCTGTGGATGTGGCCCAACGCCCGGATCTCGGTGATGGGCGGCGAGCAGGCGGCCAGCGTCCTCGCCACCGTGCGCACCGACCTCGAGACGCCCGAGCAGGAGGAGGCGTTCAAGGCGCCGATCCGCGAGCAGTACGAGACCCAGGGCTCGCCGTACTACTCCACGGCGCGGCTCTGGGACGACGGCGTGATCGACCCCGCCGACACCCGCCGGGTGCTCGGCATGGGCCTGGCGGTGGCGGCCAACGCCCCCGTGCCCGACCCCTCCTACGGCATCTTCCGGATGTGATCGCATGACCTCCCTGAGCGGCAGCCGCCGCATCGACACCGTCCTGGTCGCCAACCGCGGTGAGATCGCCCTGCGCGTCCTGGGTACCGCCCGCGCGACGGGCCTGCGCACGGTGGCGATCTTCACCGCCGCGGACCGCGACGCCCCCCACGTCCGCGCGGCCGACGAGGCCGTCGAGGTGGCGAGCTACCTCGACGTCGAGGCCGTCGTCGACGCCGCCCGCCGCAGCGGCGCTCAGGCGATCCACCCCGGCTACGGCTTCCTCTCCGAACGCTCGACCTTCGCGCGCGCGATCGAGGGCACCGAGGGCCTGCTCCTCGTCGGTCCGAGCGCGGCTGTGATGGACGCGATGGGCAAGAAGGACGCCGCGCGCGACATCGCCGTGGCCGCCGGCGTGCCCGTCGTGCCGTCGTACGCGAACGACGCCGACCCGGCCGGCTTCGCCTACCCCGTGCTCGTCAAGGCCGCCGCCGGCGGTGGCGGCAAGGGGATGCGCATCGTCCGCTCCGCCGAGGAGTACGACGCCGCGCTGGCCGCCGCGCGCCGCGAGGCGCTCAGTGCCTTCGGCGACGACACGATCCTCATCGAGAAGTACGTCGAGCACGGGCGCCACATCGAGGTGCAGGTCCTGGCCGACCACCACGGCAACGTCGTGCACCTCTTCGAGCGCGACTGCTCCACCCAGCGCCGCCACCAGAAGGTGCTCGAGGAGGCGCCGGCCCCGACCATCACCGAGGCCCAGCGCGAGCTCGTCACCGGCAGTGCCGTGGCGCTCGCCCGGGAGGTCGGCTACGCCAACGCGGGCACCGTCGAGTTCCTCCTCGACAGCGACTCCGGTGAGGTCTACTTCCTGGAGATGAACACCCGTCTCCAGGTCGAGCACCCGGTGACCGAGGAGGTCGTGCGGGTCCGCGGGAGGAGGATCGACCTGGTCGAGCAGCAGCTGCTGGTCGCCGCCGGGCAGCCGCTCGGCTTCACCCAGGACGACGTCACCGTCGAGGGTCACGCCATCGAGGCGCGGATCTATGCCGAGGACTCCTTCGGCGGGTTCCTGCCGCAGGCGGGCACCGCCGAGCTGGTCCGGTGGCCCGCGGAGCCCTTCTCGGCCCCGCCGGCCGGGGCCGGGACGGGTGCGCGGGTCCGCGTCGACGCGGCCCTCGAGTCCGGCCAGGTCGTCACCTCCGGCTTCGACCCGATGCTCGGCAAGGTCATCGCCTGGGGTGAGGACCGCGAGGCGGCCCGCACGACGCTGGTCGACGCCCTCGACCGCACCGGCATCCTCGGCCTCACCACCAACACCGGCTTCGTGCGGGCGCTGGCGGCCGGGGCGGAGTTCCGCGACGCGACCATCGACACGGCGTGGCTCGACCATGCCGAGCTGGCGGCTCCGGACCCCGAGGTCGCGCTGGTGGCCGCGGCGTGGGTCGACGCGGTCCTGCACAGCCCGCGCTTCTCCGAGGCACCCGGTGACCCGTTCGCCACCGACGGCTGGCGGGTCGCCGGTCCGCCCGCCCGCACGCTGGTGGCGCTGGAGACGCGCGACGGACGGCGCGAGCTGCGCGTCGACGTCCCCGGCCACCGGGTGGACGACGTGGCCGTCAGCGAGCACCGGCTCGCCGACCACACTGCCGAGCTGTCCCTCGACGGCCACCGCGAGACGTCGTACGTCAATGCGACCGCGCACAAGGTCGAGGTGGCCCACCACGGCCAGCGCTACTCCTTCGAGCGGCCCGACGCCTTCGCCGACCACGGCCCGGCTGTCGGCGACGGCACGCTGGTGGCGCCGATGCCGGGCACCGTCCTCGACGTCCTCGTCGCCGTCGGCCAGCAGGTGGCCGAGGGTGAGACGCTGGGGGCCATGGAGGCGATGAAGATGGAGCTCGCGCTCAAGGCACCCTTCGCGGGCACCGTCACCGAGGTGCACGTCGCGACCGGCCAGCAGGTGCCGCTCGGCGCCGTCCTGATGGTGGTCGAGGAGGCCGAGGTCGATGCCTGAGGCGTCGGTGCTGCCGGAGCGCGTCACCATCTACGAGGTCGGTCCCCGCGACGGCCTCCAGAACGAGAAGGCGGTCGTCGCGACCGAGGACAAGGCCGAGTTCGTACGCCGCCTGGTCGCCGCCGGCCTGCCGGTCGTCGAGGCGACCAGCTTCGTCCACCCCCGGTGGGTGCCGCAGCTGGCCGACGCCGCCGACCTGATGACGCTGCTGGGCGAGGAGGGACGCGTCCACCCCGTGCTCGTCCCCAACGAGCGCGGCCTGGACCGGGCCCTCGAGCTGGGGATGAAGCACATCGCCATCTTCGGCAGCGCCACCGAGACCTTCGCGCAGAAGAACCTCAACCGCAGCCTGGACGAGCAGTTCGCGATGTTCGAGCCCACGGTGACCCGGGCCCGCGAGGCAGGCCTGGACGTCCGGGCCTACGTCTCGATGTGCTTCGGCGACCCGTGGGAGGGGGCGGTGCCGATCGACCAGGTGGTCTCGGTCGGCAAGCGGCTCTTCGACCTCGGCGCCAGCGAGCTCAGCCTGGGCGACACCATCGGGGTCGGCACCGCCGGCCACGTCAAGGACCTCGTCCACGGGTTCGTCGACGCCGGCATGCGCACCGACCAGCTGGCCATGCACTTCCACGACACCTACGGCCAGGCGCTGGCCAACGCCTACTCGGCGCTGCAGGAGGGGATCACCACCTTCGACGCCAGCGCCGGCGGCCTCGGGGGCTGTCCCTACGCGAAGTCGGCCACCGGCAACCTCGCCACCGAGGACCTCGTCTGGATGCTGACCGGCCTCGGCATCGAGCACGGGGTCGACCTCGACGCGGTGGTGGCGACCAGCGTGTGGATGGCCGGGCGGCTCGGACGCCCCAGTCCCAGCGCCGTCGTACGAGCACTGGCAGACTCCGGGGCATGAGCCGCGTCGTCTACCTCCACATCGGGGCCCCCAAGACGGGGACGACGTACCTGCAGGACCGGCTGATGCTCAACCAGTCGTCCCTCTCGGCGCACGGGGTGACGATCCCGACCAAGAGCCGCTTCGTCGACGCGGACCTGTTCCACTTCCGCGCGGCGCTCGACCTGCTCGAGCAGGACTGGGGCGGCACGCCCGGGCACGCGCACGGCGCGTGGGAGGCGATGGTCAAGCGGGTACGCCGTGCGAGCGGCACCGTGGTCATCAGCCACGAGATCCTGGCCCCGGCCAAGCCCGACAAGATCGCCCGGGTGATGAACGACCTCGAGGGCAGCGAGATCCACGTCGTCTACTCGGCGCGCGACCTCGGGCGCCAGCTGCCGGCGGCCTGGCAGGAGAGCATCAAGCAGGGCCGCAAGTGGACCTTCACCCGGTTCCTCACCAAGGTCGAGCGCGGCCAGACGTGGTTCCGCAGTGCGATGGACCTGCCGGCGGTGCTGAGCAACTGGGGCGCCAAGCTCCCTCCGGAGCGGGTGCACGTCGTCACCGTCCCGCACGATCGCGGGCCCACCGGCAACGAGCTGTGGTTCCGGTTCTGCCGGGCCTTCGGCATCGACCCGGCGTGGGCGCCGCTCGACTCCGAGCGCGCCAACCGCAGCCTCGGCATCGCCGAGACCCAGCTGCTGCGCCGCCTCAACCGCCGCCTCGAGCTGCCGATGTGGCGCGACGCGACGTACGACGGCCTCATCCGCGAGCTGCTCGCCCAGGAGGTGCTGGTCAGCCGCGACTCGATCCCGGTCCGGCTGCCCCCCGAGCGCTTCGACCACGCCGAGGCGCAGGGCCAGCAGTGGATCGACTGGATCAAGGGCAGCGGCGTCGACGTGATCGGCGACGTGGAGGACCTGCGCCCCCGCCGCCCCGACCCGGACGAGCCGTGGCGCAACCCCGACCGGGTCAGCCCCAAGCTGCAGCTCGGCGCCGCCCTCGACGCCCTCACCGTGATGACGCGCGAGGCCGCCGAGCGCACCGACGCCGAGACCCCGGTCCGTCGCCTGCGCGACCAGGCCCGCCGGCTGCGCGAGCGGTGAGCCACGCCGCGGCCGCACCGGCCGCCGGG
>NZ_JBFUMD010000097.1:0-9502 GCF_054049555.1 Nocardioides sp. P5_C9_2 | reverse complement strand
CACCCGCGAAGGCGACAACCCGCTCGCGAGGTCCGACGCGCCCGTGACGCGGGCCCTCGACTTCTCCACAGGTCAGGGATCGTGTGGTTGAGGTCGTACGGCGCCGGGCACAGGTCGACGCATGACTACCGACCGCGTCCGCGACCTCGACGAGGCGGTGCACCTGCGCCGTGAGCTGCTGGCCGACGGCTACACCGACCAGCAGCTGCGGGCCATGGTCGGCGACGGCGTCCTGCACCGGGTCCGTCGGGGCGCCTACGTCGACAAGCCCCTGTGGGACTCACTGGGCGCGGCGGACCGCCACCGCGTCCTGTCTCGCGCCGTCCTGAAGTCCTCTCACCCGACGACGGTGCTGACGCACGCGTCCGCGGCCGTGGAGCGCGGCGTACCGCTGTGGGGCATCCCGCTCGACGAGGTCCACACGACGCGCACCGACGGCAGGGGCGCGCGTCGCGAGGCGGGCATCGTCCATCACGTCGGTGGCCTCGATGACTCGGACGTCGAGACCATCAACGGAGTCCGGGTGTCCCGCGTCCCGCGGTGCGCCGTGGAGATCATCAGCATCACCTCGACGGAGCCTGCACTGGTCGCCGTCAACGGGATGCTGCACGCCGGTCTGATGACGTACGACGAGCTGTCCGCGGCCGCGCGCGAGATGCGGCACTGGCCGTCGACGATCTCCGCCAACCTCGTCCTCCACCTGGCCGACGGACGGATGGAGTCGGTCGCCGAGACGCGGACCGACTTCCTGTGCTGGTCCCAGCACCTGCCCCGGCCCGTCCCGCAGGTGGTGATCCGCGACGAGAACGGGCGCGAGGTGGCGCGGGTGGACTTCGCGTGGCCGGACCTGAAGGTGTTCCTCGAGTTCGACGGCAGGATCAAGTACGAGCGCTTCCGCCGAGCGGGCGAGACCCTCGAGCAGTACCTCATGCGCGAGAAGCGACGCGAGGAGATGGTCTGCCTGCTGACGGGATGGACCTGCATCAGGATCACCTGGGCAGACCTCGAGCGTCCCGCCGCCACCGCTCAGCGCATCCGCTCGCTGCTGAGCAGCCGGAGCCCCTCCGTGGGCGCCTGACTTCGCGGGCAGGTCGTAGACATCGCGGGTGTTGCAACACCCGCGAACGGTCGACTCCCCCGCGTAGCCGGGGTTCCTGCGGACGGGCGGGAGGTTGCTCAGCCGAGCGGACGGTTCTCGTACGCCGTGGAGAGCACGATGGTCGTGCGGGTCGAGACGTTGGCGGCGGAGCGGATCCGGGCGAGCAGGTCCTCGAGGGCGCGGGGCGTGGCGACCCGGATCTTGAGGATGTAGGACTCCTCCCCCGCGACCGACCAGCAGGACTCGATCTCCTCGATGCCCGCCAACCGCTCCGGGTAGTCGTCCGGCTGCGACGGGTCGATCGGGGTGATCGAGATGAAGGCGGTGAGCGGGCGTCCGAGCTGCTCGTGGTCGACCAGGGCGGCGTACCCGGTGATCAGCCCCTTGCCCTCGAGCCGCTTCACGCGCTGGTGCACCGCCGAGGTCGACAGGCCGGTGGCCTTGCCCAGGTCGGTGAAGGACATCCGGCCGTCCTCCGCCAGCAGCGCCAGGATCTTGCGGTCGGTGGACTCCACCTCAGACATCGTCACGCGCCACAGGCTAGCGAGAAGATCGTGCGAGGATCACGCAGTGACCGCACAGCGACYCATGCTCCTCGACACCGCGTCCCTCTACTTCCGGGCCTTCTTCGGCGTCCCCGACTCCGTGCAGGCCCCCGACGGCACCCCGGTCAACGCGGTCCGTGGCCTGCTGGACTTCATCTCCCGCCTCGTCGACGAGTACCGCCCCACCCACCTGGTCTGCTGCTGGGACGACGACTGGCGCCCGCAGTGGCGCGTCGACCTGATCCCGTCGTACAAGGCCCACCGGGTCGTGGCGGTCCGACCGGGCGACACCCCGGACGTCGAGGAGGTGCCGGACCCGCTGCAGGTCCAGGTGCCGGTCATCCGCGAGGTGCTGGCGGCCTTCGGGATCTCGGTGGTGGGCGCGCCGGGCTACGAGGCCGACGACGTCATCGGCACGCTGGCCACCGGTGCCGGGATGCCGGTCGACATCGTCACCGGCGACCGCGACCTCTTCCAGCTCGTCGACGACACGGCCGAGGTACGGGTGCTCTACACGGCTCGCGGGGTCGGCAAGCACGAGAAGGTCACCGAGCACACGGTCGTGGAGAGGTACGCCGTCCTCCCCCAGCAGTACGCCGACTTCGCCACGCTCCGCGGGGACAGCTCCGACGGACTGCCCGGCGTTGCGGGCGTGGGCGACAAGACCGCCGCCTCGCTGCTCCTGTCGTACGGCGACCTGGCCGGCATCCGGGCGGCCGCGGCGGATCCCGGGTCCGCCCTCGGCCCCGGCCCGCGCGGCAAGATCCTCGCCGCCGCCGACTACCTCGAGGTGGCGCCGACCGTCGTGGCCGTGGCCCGCGACATCGCCCTGGGCGACGGCGATCACCCGCTCCCCGCGGAGCCGGCCGACCCCGGCGCCCTGGCCGCCCTGGCCGAGCGCTGGGGCCTCTCCAGCCCCGTCGAGCGGCTCACCGGCGTGCTGGCCGCGCGCTGAGCTCCGCTCACGACGGCCCGGCCACCGACCTCACTCGGTCAGGGCCGAGTAGGCCACCACCCCACGCTTGAGCAGCCCGACGGTCTCACGGGCCGTGGCCCGCAGCGGCGTCCCGGCGGCGGCGTCGGCCACCTGTCCGGCCAGGTCCAGCAGCTGCTTCATCCAGCGCACGAAGTCGCCGGCCGCCAGGTCGGTGCCGTTGAGCACGTCGTCGAGGTCGTCGCCCTCGGCCCACCGGTAGGCAGCCCAGGCGAAGCCGAGGTCCGGCTCGCGCAGGAAGTCCAGCCGGTGGTCGCGCTCCAGCGCGTCGAGCTGGCCCCACAGGCGCACCATCTGGCCGAGGACCGCCTGGATCCGGGCCCCCGGGACGCGCGGCGAGGACGCGTCGTCGGGACGCCGCGCCTCGAAGACCAGCGCGGAGAGCACCGCCGCCAGCTCGGAGGGCGTCAGGTCGTCCCACAGCCCCTCACGCAGCGACTCGGCGGCCACGAGGTCCATGTCGGTGTAGATCCGACGCAGGTGGCTGCCGCGCTCGGTGACCTTGTCCCCGTCGAGGTACTCGAGCGCGGTCAGCACGTCGCACACCCGGTCGAAGGTCCGCGCCACCGTGTTGGTGCGCTGCTCGACCCGCCGCTCGAGCGTCTGGGTGTCGCGCTGGAGCTTGAACCACCGCTCGGCCCACCGGGCGTGCTCCTCCCGCTCCGGGCACTGGTGGCACGGGTGGGTCTTGAGCCGGTCCCGGAGCTCGGCGATCTCCCGGTCGACCGGGGAGTCGACGAACGCGTCGCCGCGGTCCCGACGCCGCGGGGGCGGGGTGAAGTCGTGGGTCTTGGACCGCAGCGCCGCGGCGAGGTCGCGCCGCATCGCCGGGTTGCGGCCGTTGAAGGACTTGGGCACCCGCATCCGGGTGATCGCCTCGACCGGGGTCGGGAAGTCCATCGCCGCGAGGCGGCGGGCCTGCCGGTCCTGGGTGAGCACGTAGGGCCGGGGCTCGTGGCCGGACAGCCCGGGGTCGATCACCACGGCGAAGCCGGAGAACTTGCCGGACGGCACCATGATCACGTCGCCGGGCTTGAGCCGGCCGAGCGACTCCATCGCCTCGTGCCGACGGTCCTGGCGCCRCTCCCGGGCGGCGCCCTTCTCCACGTCGGTGATCCGGCGGCGCAGCGCGGCGTACTCCATGAAGTCGCCCTGGTGGCAGGTCGCCGCGTCGGCGTAGCCGTCGAGCGCCTCCTCGGCCTTGTGCAGCTGCCGGGCCAGCCCGACGACGGCCTTGTCGGCCTGGAACTGGGCGAACGACTGCTCCAGCAGCTCGCGCGAGCGCGCCCGGCCGAACTGGTGCACGAGGTTGACCGCCATGTTGTACGACGGGCGGAACGACGAGCGGAGCGGGTAGGTGCGGGTCGAGGCGAGGCCGGCGACCTCGCGGGGGTTCATGCCGGGCTGCCACAGCACGACTCCGTGGCCCTCGACGTCGAGGCCGCGACGCCCGGCCCGGCCGGTCAGCTGGGTGTACTCCCCCGGCGTGATGGCGGCGTGGGTCTCACCGTTCCACTTCGAGAGCTTCTCGATGACCACGGTGCGGGCCGGCATGTTGATGCCCAGCGCGAGGGTCTCGGTGGCGAAGACGACCTTGCACAGGCCGCGCACGTAGAGCTCCTCCACGCACTGCTTGAAGGTCGGCAGCATCCCGGCGTGGTGGGCGGCGACGCCACGGGTGAGGCCGTCGAGGAACTCGTGGTAGCCGAGCACGTGCAGGTCGTCCTCGGGAAGGTGGCGGCACTTGTCCTCGACGAACGCGTGGATCTCGTCGCGCTCCTCGGGGCTGGTGAGCCGGACGTTGGCCGACAGGCACTGGGTGACCGCGGCGTCGCAGCCGACCCGGCTGAAGATGAACACGATCGCCGGGAGCAGCCCCTCCCGGTCGAGGCGCTCGATCACGTCGACCCGGCTGGGGATCCACACCCGGCGTCCGTTGCCGACCTGGCGGCCGTCCTTGGAGTCCTTGTTCCTGGGCGAGCCGGGCTTGCCCTTGCGGGGCGATCGGCGGTCCCGCATCAGCCGGGAGCTGGCCCAGTCGTCGCGGGCGATGCGCACCAGCTCGTCGTTGACGGGGGCGCCCTCGCGCACGAACCCGGCGCTGGCGTCGACGTCGGAGGAGGCGAAGAGGTCGAGCAGCCGCCGTCCGACCATGACGTGCTGGAAGAGCGGCACCGGGCGGCGCTCCTCCAGGATCGTGGCGGTGTCACCGCGGACGGTGGAGAGCCACTCGCCGAACTCCTCGGCGTTGGAGACGGTGGCCGAGAGCGAGATCAGCGACACCGACTCCGGCAGGTGGATGATCACCTCCTCCCAGACCGCGCCCCGCATCCGGTCGGCGAGGTAGTGCACCTCGTCCATGACGACGTAGCCGAGGCCCAGGAGGGTGCGCGAGCCGGCGTACAGCATGTTGCGCAGCACCTCGGTCGTCATCACCACGATGGGCGCCTCGCCGTTGACGACGTTGTCCCCGGTGAGCAGGCCGACGTTGGCGGCGCCGTGGCGGGCGACCAGGTCGTTGTACTTCTGGTTCGACAGCGCCTTGATCGGCGTCGTGTAGAAGCACTTGCGGCCGGTGGCCAGGGCGAGGTGGACGGCGAACTCGCCGACGATCGTCTTGCCGGAGCCGGTGGGCGCCGCGACGAGCACGCCGCGGCCCTCCTCGATCTCCTTGCAGGCACGCACCTGGAAGTCGTCGAGCGGGAAGTCGTAGTGGCCCGCGAAGTCGCGGACGGCGGGATGTGCCTTGTCGCGTGCGTACGCCGCGTAGCGCTGCGCCGGGCCCGGGAGCTCGAGGTCGTCGCTCATGCGAGCACCACCAGGGCCCCGGGTGCCGCCTCGACGGTGAGCGGCAGCGCGCCGAACCGCTCGCCGTCCGCGTAGGCGACGATGCCGGGCGCGGCGACGGTCACCCGGCGGACGCGATGGTGCTCGTACTCGGCCACCCGCGTGTGGGTGCCGGAGAAGAGCTTGGGATAGGTGCGGACCAGCTTGGCTCGAGACATCTCCTTGATGATGACCACGTCGAGCAAACCGTCGTCCAGCAGGGCCCCCTCGGTGATCCGCAGGCCGCCTCCGAAGGACGGGCCGTTGCCCACCGCGACGAGCATCGCGTCCACCCGTCGGGTGGCCCCGTCCAGGTCGAGCGTGTAGGGCAGCGGGCGGAAGGTCCGCAGCTCCGCGACGGTGGCCAGGTTGTAGCGCATCTGCCCCCGCGGCCACCGCATGGCGTTGGCCCGCTCGTTGACGATCGCGTCGAAGCCGGCCGCCATCACGGTGACGAAGTGGCGCGAGCCGCTGCGGGCCAGGTCGAGGGTGCGGGTCCGCCGCGCGACGACCCGGTCGGCGGCCGCCACCGGGTCGCGACGCGGCAGGTCGAGGTAGCGGGCGACGTCGTTGCCGGTGCCGGCCGGGATGATGCCCAGCGGCACGCCGGTGCCCGCCAGGGCCTGGACGGCGAGGTGGACGAGCCCGTCACCGCCGCAGACCACGAGCGCCTCGACCCCGTCGGCCACGCTGGCGAGGGCCAGGTCGGCCGCCTCGTCGGCGTCCCGCCCGGCGAGGTTGCGCACGACCAGGCCGCTGTCGCGCAGGCGTCGGAGGGCGGCCTCGCGGTAGCGGCCACCACGCCCCCCGCCCGCGGTCGGGTTGGTGAGCAGAGCCACCTCGCCGCCACCCGCACCACCAGCGACTCGTCCCGCGCCCGCGTCCATGGGTGCGACCCTAGCGCCGGGGAGGCGGCGTCACCCGGAGCGGCGCGACTTCTCCTCGCCGATCCGCAGCAGGGCCGCCCAGTGGTCGGGCGAGGCACCGACGGCCTTGGCGAGGCGACCGAGCGCCTCGAGGACGAGGCCCGCGTCGAAGCGGGTGCCGGGGACCGCGAGCGTCAGCCGGTCGGCGTACCGGACGATCAGCACCTGATCGTGCCGCCACGCCTGGTGGGCACGGAGCCGGGCGTCGTCCCGGACCACCGGGACCGGGTAGGCCTCGTCGACCGCCAGGAGGTCGCACACCTCGTCCGGCTCACCGGCCGTGGTGAGCCGGCCCGCCACCCGGTGGCCGTCCCGCAGGCCGGCGTCGGCGTCCCAGACCACCTGGGCGGTGCCCAGCCAGTCGGGCAGGTCGAAGGGGTCGACGTCGACCACCGGCTGCACGTCCATGAGGGCAGCCTGTCAGACGTCAGAGGGGCGAGAGCTCGTCGGGGCTGAGGCCGGCGTTGGGTCGGCCGCTCGCCTTGCGGCGGTCGTGGGACCGGGCGATGACCTCGGAGATCATGTAGAGGATCACCATCGGCACGGCCATGAACGTCATCGTGAACGGGTCGGCCGACGGCGTCGCGACGGCGGCGAAGATGAAGATCCCGACGATGATCCACGGGCGGTGCGCGGCGAGGGTCTTGCCCGACACGACGCCGGCGCGGTTGAGCATCACCACGAAGACCGGGATCTCGAAGGCCAGTCCGAAGACCAGCAGCGTGCGGGTGAAGAACTGGAGGTACTCGGTGAAGTCGACCAGGTTGGTGACCCCGTCGGGGTTGAGCCCGATCAGGACCTCCAGCCCCTTGGGCAGCGTGACGTAGCCGAGCACCACGCCGATGAGGAACAGCGGTCCGGCGACGAGCACGAAGACCCGGGTCCACTTGCGCTCGTTGGCGTGCAGGCCGGGCAGGATGAACGCCCAGACCTGGTAGAGCCAGTAGGGCGCGGTGGCGACGAGCGCGGCGAAGCCGCACAGCTTGAGGTAGAGCATGAGCCCGCCGCCGGCCCCGCTGGTGGTGGCGAAGGTGGTGCCCTCGGCGAGCGCCGCGGACGCCTGCTGGTACGGCCCGTAGACGAGGTCGTAGAGGAAGTCGAACTGCCACAGGGCGAGACCGAGCGCCACGATGCCCACCATGGCGACGCGCAGGATGCGCGCACGCAGCTCACGCAGGTGGTCCGACAGCGCCATGCTGCCGTCGGGACCGACCGGGTGTGAGGGGCGGGTGGAGAAGAAGCGGAGTAGCCGGGGGGCCTTCACTGACGTACGACGGCCGCGCCGGTCAGCTGGTGTGCTTGTCGGAGCGCGGATCGGTGGGCAGGTCGGTGCCCTGGCCGCGCGCCGTGTCGTGCCCGAGGTCGGTGTGGGTCGGGGGGACGGGCGGCAGCTCGGTCGTCGCGGTCGGCGGCGTGGACTTCTTGTCGTCGTCGTCGTCGCGCAGGCCCTTGGTCTCCGTCTTGAAGATGCGGAGCGCCTGCCCGGTGCCCCGCGCGAGGTCGGGGAGCTTGGCCGCGCCGAAGACGAGGATCACGATGGCCAGGATGACCAGCCACTCCGCGCCCTGGGGCATGCCGATGAGGGGGTGGATCATCATGAGTCTCTCCAGGGTGAGTCGGGGATCGTGCGGTTCATTTCATCGTACGCCGGGTGCGGAGTAGAGGCCGACCGCCGCTCGTGCGCTGGCAGTGAACGATTCGGCGAACTCCCGGGGCGCCACGACCGCGGCGTGCGGAGCCACCCGGAACAGTAGCTGGCGCAGCCACGCCTCGCCGGCGACCTCGAGATCCACGTCGAGGCTGCCGTCGGGCCCGGGCCGGGTGGCGGTGACCGGGTAGTACTCCGTCACCCAGTGGGCGGGCGGGGCGAGGCGGAGGGTCACGGTGGTGGCCGAGCCCTCCTCCGCGAACCAGCCCGACCCCAGGTCCCGGGCGTGGCCGGCCTGCTCGGACACCGGGGTGTCCAGCTCGGTAGCCCGCAGGATCCGGTCCAGCCGGAAGACCCGGTCGCCCCCGGCGGTGTGGCACCACGCGTCGAGGTACGTCGCGTCCCCGACGCGGGTGATCGCGCGAGGCTCGACGACCCGGGTGGAGTGCTCGTCGCGGCTGGCCACGTGGTAGTCGAGCTCGAGCTGGTGGCCGCGGTCGAGGGCCTGCTGCAGCACCGGGACCAGCTCGCTGCCCGGCTCGGGGGTGGCCTCGACGTGCACGCGCTCGGCGGCGGCCGTCTGCCCGGCCGCCTCGAACTTGGCCAGCGTCCGGCGTACGACGTCCCGGGTCTCCGGCGCCGCGCTCTGGGCCAGCGCACGCAGGGCCACCACCAGCGCGGCCGCCTCCGACGGCGCGAAGCTCACGGGGCGGGCGAGGTAGTCGGCGTTGTCGACCCGGATGATCCGCTCGCCCTCGAGGGCGTCGAGGTCGACGTTGATGAGGTCGTCGGGGAAGCCGCCGGGCAGGCCGCACATGAACAGGACACGCAGGTCCCGGTCGAGCTGCTCGGGGTCGACCCCGAGCGCTGCCGCGGCGTCGACGAGGCGCACCTCGCCGTGGGAGTGGAGGTAGGGCACGAGGGCCAGCAGCCGCGCCACCTGCTCGCGGGCGGCGTGGACGACGGGCTTGTCCGCGTCCCTGCTCATCGGGCCACCTCCTGGCGCTCGAGGACCCCTCGCAGGCGGGCCAGCACGTCGGCTCGCAGCTCCTCGGGCTGCTCTACCACCACGGACGCACCGTAGGTCAGCACCTCGGAGGCGAGGTCGGCCTCCGGGCCGGTGACGACCAGGCGGTCCCAGCCGCTCTGCGCGTCGGGTCCCTCGACGTCCTCCTCGACCGTGCTCGCGCGGCGGCGCAGGCCCACCCCGGCGCGCTGGCGCACCAGCACGATCGCCTCGACGTCGCGGGTCCGGGGGGCGAGGTTGGCGGCGATGGCCGAGACGTCCGTGCCGGGAGGGACGTCGTACGCCCCGGCCTTGCCGACGCCCCCGACCTTGCCCTGCACCCGCGAGAGCCGGAAGACCCGCTCGGCTCCCCGGTCGATGTCGTGGCCCACGACGTACCAGCGACCGGAGGTGCGGACCACGCCCCACGGCTGCAGCCGCCGCCTGCGGGGCTGCTC
>NZ_JBFUMD010000096.1:0-9502 GCF_054049555.1 Nocardioides sp. P5_C9_2 | reverse complement strand
ACCCTCGCCGACATCCCGTTCCCCGTCGACGTGGTCGACGTCTTCCGGCGCTCCGAGGCGGCCGGCGAGTTCGCGGACCAGGCGGTGGCCGTCGGGGCCAAGGGCGTGTGGTTCCAGCTCGGGGTCGTCGACGAGGCCGCCTACGAGCGGACCACCGCCGCCGGCGTCGCCATGGTCATGGACACCTGCCCCGCGATCGAGTGGCGCAAGCGCGGCGCATGAAGGACCTCCACGTCCCGTCCGGTCCCGGCCTCCCGTCGGGGCTGGTGGTACCGGACGCCGACCTCGTCGAGCGGTTCTCCCGCTCCCCCGGCCCGGGCGGCCAGTCGGTCAACACCGCCGACAGCCGCGTCGAGCTGGAGTACGACGTGCGCGCCGCCTCGACGCTCACCGACACCCAGCGCGTCCGGGCGCTGCGGCGGTGGCCCGACGGCGTGGTGACCATCGCCGCGTCCGAGCACCGCTCCCAGCACCGCAACCGCGTGGCCGCCCGCGAACGGCTGTCCGCGCTGCTGCGTGAGGCCCTCGCCCCGCCGCCACCACCACGGCGGGCGACCCGACCCACGCGGGGGTCGAAGGAACGGCGGCTGCGCACCAAGAAGGAACGCGGTCGGACCAAGGCGCTGCGCGGCAGGGTGAGCGACTAGAGCTCGACGGCGGCCTCGGCGGTCGTGATGCCGAGCTGGGACAGCGTCTCCTCCATCACCCACTGCACGCCGAGGGTGTCCTCGAGCGGCACCACCGGCGACTCGGTGAGACCGGCGGCCAGGCAGCGCCCGACCTCGTCGATCTCGTGGCTGTAGCCGCGCCCGCGCGCGGGCAGGTCGAGGGTCTCCGCCGCCCGACCGTTGCGGCGCACCACCAGCGACGTGGGGTGGTGGAAGCGTGGCGGCAGCTCGATCGAGCCACCGGTCCCCCAGACCACGGCACGGCCCGGGCTCTCGGTGGTGAGCCCGCAGGCGAGCGAGGCGCCTCGTCCGTCGTCGTACGCCAGGTGCATCAGCACGGACGCGTCGGTGCCGTTGGGGTAGCGGGTGCCGGAGGCGACGACACGGTCCGGGGTGCCGAGGAAGTCCTGGGCCATCGAGATGACGTAGACCCCCAGGTCGAGGACCGCGCCACCGCCGAGGGCGGGGTCGAAGAGCCGCGAGGCGGGGTCGTAGCCCCGGAAGGCGCCGAGGTCGGCCTGCACGGCGAGCACCTCGCCGATCTCGCCGGCCTCGACGAGGCGCCGGGCCTCGACCACGGCCGGCTGGAGGCGGGTCCACATGGCCTCCATGCAGAAGACCTCGCGCTCGCGGGCCGCCGCCACGACCTCGCGGGCGCCGGCCAACGTGGCGGTGAACGCCTTCTCGACCAGCACCGGCATGCCGGCCTCGATGGCGGCCAGGGCCAGTGCGTGGTGCTGCGGGTGCGGTGTGGCGACGTAGACGACGTCGACGTCCGCACCCATCAGCTCGCCGTAGGTGTGGGCTCCGTCGACGCCGTGCGCCGAGGCGAGCTCACCGGCACGCTCCCGGCTGCGGGACCCGATCGCCACCACCTCGGCGTCCGGGACGTGCTCGAAGTCGCGCAGGAAGGCCTCCGCCATGGCGCCGGTCCCTGCGATGCCCCACCGAGTCGTCATGGCGCCCACCCTAGGGGCGCGGCGGCCCGGACAGGGCCCGGGAGGGGGCACCGACCAGCTGCTCGAGGGGTCCGCGCGTGCGCGTCGCCGCGAAGACCGCCCCGATGCCGAGCAGGAGCAGCACGTGGAACAGGTAGCTGTCCCGCAGCCCGTCGGGCAGGAGGCTCTGCGAGCGGGTCACGACGTGCACCGAGTAGAGGGTCAGCGTCATCGCGCCCGCACCGAAGAAGACGGCCACCGCCCGTTGCCCGGTGGGTCCGACCACGGAGAGGGCCAGCAGCGCCGACCCGATGACCAGGAGCGCCGACCCGATGGTCTGCACGAGGTCGAACGGGGTGGCCGTGTGTGGCGCGACCACCAGCAGCCACTGCCACGCCCCGCCCGTCGGCGTGGTGCCGGGCAGGCCCGCGGAGATCCGGTCGAGCAGCGCGGCGGCGTCGACGTCCGGTGCGGGCGGGTCTGCGAGCAGCGCCTGCCGGACCGACGGGACGGAGGTGAGAGCGCGGGAGGCGAGCGTCGCCGTCACGGCTGCGACCGCTCCCCCGGCGGCCAGCAGCCCCGCCGTACGACGTGACGTGAGGTCGAGGCGTCCGACGGCCATGCCGGCGAGCACGTAGGCCAGCCACGGCACGGCCGGGTAGTAGCCGGTGAACGTCAGCTCGGCCAGCAGTCCGCCGGGGTCGGCGACGAGCTGCCCCCACGTCGGGCTGGAGAACTGCCGCTCGGGCAGCGACGGCCGCACCAGGTGGGACACGACGGGCGCGATCACGAGCCACCCGGCTGCCAGCACCGCCAGCCACCGGGCGGAGAGGCCGACGAACGGCAGCGCGAGGAGGAAGAGCACGCCGTAGTAGGTGAGGATCACCGCGATCCCCGAGTCGACCTCGCCCAGCACCAGGCCGAGGGCGGCCACGAGCGCGGCCCGGACGACCAGCCCGGCGGACGCGCGGGTCCGCGCGGTGCCGACAGGCGGACGACGTCGACCCGTCACGAGCGCGATGCTGACGCCGGCCAGGACGGCGAACAGCGCCGACGCGCGCCCGCCGGCCAGGGCATGGCCGAAGGACAGCGAGCCGTCGGCGTCGCGCGCGACGAGGACGTGCGTGGCGACCATCCCGAGGAGCGCCAGGCAGCGCGCCACGTCGATCGCGACGAGGCGACCCGGTGCCGGGCGCTCGGTCAGAAGCCGAGCTTCCGGGCGCGACCTGCGGCGTTGCGGACGACGGCGCCCTTGTCGGTGGCGACTCGGCGCAGCTCGGTCTGGAAGTCCACCAACCGCTGCTGGAGGGCGGCGTCACCGCTGGCCAGGATGCGTACGGCGAGCAGCCCRGCGTTGCGCGCCCCACCGATGGCGACCGTCGCGACCGGGACCCCGGCCGGCATCTGCACGATCGAGAGCAGCGAGTCCATCCCGTCGAGGGTCTTCAGCGGCACCGGGACGCCGATCACCGGCAGCGGGGTCACCGCGGCGAGCATGCCGGGCAGGTGGGCCGCCCCGCCGGCGCCGGCGACGATGACCTCGATGCCACGCCCGGCGGCCTCCCGGCCGTAGGCGAGCATCTCGTCGGGCATCCGGTGGGCGCTGACGACGTCGGCCTCCACCTCGATGTCGAACTCCGCGAGGGCCTCCGCCGCCGCCTCCATCACGGGCCAGTCGGAGTCCGACCCCATCACGATGCCGACGCGTGCCGTCATGTCACTCACCTTCACTCACTGTGGTTGCCGAGGTCTCCCCGGAACCACGCGGCGGCGTGCCGCGCGCGCTCCAGGCAGTCGTCGAGGTCGTCGCCGTAGGCGTTGACGTGGCCGACCTTGCGGCCGGGCCGCAGGTCCTTGCCGTAGAGGTGCACGCGCAGGTGCGGGTCGCGGGCCATCGCGTGCGGGAAGCCGTCGTAGAGGCGGCCGGTGTCGGTGGGTCCACCCAGGATGTTGACCATCACCGTCCAGCGCGACCGCGGGGCGGGCGACCCGAGCGGGAGGTCCATCACGGCACGCAGATGATTCTCGAACTGGGAGGTCACCGCGCCGTCCTGCGTCCAGTGGCCGGTGTTGTGCGGCCGCATCGCCAGCTCGTTGACGAGGATGCGACCGTCGGTGGTCTCGAAGAGCTCGACGGCGAGGATGCCCGTGACGTCGAGCGCACCGGCGACGCGCAGGGCGATCTCCTGCGCCTGACCGGCCAGCGCGGGCGCCAGGTCGGGGGCCGGGGCGACGACCTCGTAGCAGACGCCGTCGAGCTGGGTGGAGGCGACGACGGGGTACGCCGCGGCCTGACCGCTGGGCGAACGGGCCACCAGGGCCGACAGCTCGCGGCGGAAGTCGACGAGCTCCTCGGCGAGCACCTCGACGCCGGCCGCCTCGGCGGCGGCGAAGGCCTGGTCGGCGTCGGCGAGCTCGCGGACGACCCACACCCCCTTGCCGTCGTACCCGCCGCGGGTGGTCTTCAGGACGCAGGGCAGCCCGAAGACCTCGACGTCGGCGGTGGTGGTGACCAGTGCGTTGCGGGGGCAGGGGATGTCCAGCTCGGCGAGCCGGGCCCGCATGACGCCCTTGTCCTGCGCGTGCACCAGCGCCCCGGGTCCGGGTCGCACGGCGATGCCCGACTCCTCGAGCGCGTGCAGGTGCTCGGTCGGCACGTGCTCGTGGTCGAAGGTGACCACGGGGCAGCCGGCGGTCACCCGGCGCAGGGTGTCGAGGTCGGTGTAGTCGCCGACCTCGTGGTCGGGGATCACCTGGGCGGCCGAGACGCCCTCGGCCTCGGCGAGCAGCCGCAGCGGCAGGCCCAGGGCGATCGCGGGCTGCGCCATCATGCGCGCCAGCTGCCCGCCACCGATCACGGCAAGGGTGGGTGCGCGGTCCGTCACGCAGGAAACCCTAGGGCAGCACTCCTGAGCGAGGCTCAGGCCGTCTCGACGCTCGTCTCGAACCGCAGCCCGTGGCCGCGCAGCGTCGTGATGAGCTGCGGCTTGCGCGGGTCGTCGTCCAGCTTGCGGCGCAGCCACCCCAGGTGGACGTCGATGGTCTTGGACGAGGTCCAGAAGGTGGTCTCCCAGACGTCCTCCATGAGCTCGGCACGGGTCACCACCAGACCCGCTCGAGCCATCAGCGCGTGGAGGAGGTCGAACTCCTTGCGGGACAACCGGATCTCCCGGTCACCCCTCCACACCYTCCGGTCGTGCGGGTCGAGACGGACGTCCTGGACCTTGAGCACGGGCCAAGGCTGGTAGCAGTCCGCCGCCCACGCGGGCGCTTTTACCCAAACGTGGATGAATGGTCTGGTCCGGCCGTATGCAGCAAGCGGTCGTGGGCGCTCAGCGGCGGCGTACGGCGACCGGCTCGACGAGCCCGAACCCGTGCACCGGGCGGGCCGGCAGGCGGCGGCTCTCGAACTCGTCGACCGGCAGCAGGTCGGCCGTGCGCTGGTCGATGATGAGCCGGTTGCGGCGGGCGACGGCGGTGAGCCGGGCGGCCATGTTGACCGGCGGTCCGAAGACGTCGCCGAGCCGCGGCACGACCGGGCCGGAGGCCAGCCCCACCCGCACGTCGGGGAGCTTGGGGTCGCGTCCGATGACGTTGATGATCCCCTCGGCCACCTCGATGGCCGACTCGGCGTCGGCGATCACGAAGAGCACGGAGTCGCCGAGGCTCTTGATGATCCGGCCGCCGTGGTTGGTGACGACGTCGTGGCAGCGGCCCTCGAACTTCTCGACCAGGTCCCCGATCTTGTCGCGGTCCATCTCGTTGGAGAGCGCGGTGAAGGACACCAGGTCCGCGAAGCCCACGGTGACGTCGACGGTGTGCAGGTCCTCGTCGTTGGCGCCCATCGCCTCCATCCGGGCGACCGCCGCGGCGAGATGGCGCCGCCACGCGTAGATCAGGGTCTGCTCGAAGTGGGGGCTCACCTCCTCGATCAGCCGCAGCGCCGAGCCCACCCGGGAGCCCGTCGCGTCCGGCCCGGCCTCGAGCTCCTCGACCCGGCTGGCCAGGGTCGCGACCTCCCAGTCGGCGAGGCGGGCCATGGTCTGGCCGACCCCACGCGTCATGTTGACCGCCATGTCGAAGTCGACCGACCCGCTGTCGACGATGCCCACGACGTCGCGCACCGCCTCGGCGTCGGCGCGCGTGAAGGCGCGCTCGCCCAGCTGGTCGGGGAAGCCGAGCGCCCGCCACAGTCGCCGGGTCTGGTCGACCGTCACCCCGGTCTCGGAGGCCACCTCGAGGGCGGTGAGGGTGGGTTGCTCGCCGAGGATGGCGAGGTCGAGACGCTCGGGTGCCGAGGCCGTCGCGTCCGGCCCCTGCTGCCCGCGGCGTCGCCGCTCAGGTGCCATCGTCGACGCGCTCGACGTCCGAGCCACCGGTGGAGAGGGTGTGCAGCTCCTCGGCCACCCGCAGCTGCACCTGCTCCACCTGGGGGACGTCGTCGAGCAGCACCCGGCCGTGGGTGCTGGCGTCGGACACGATGAGGGTGCCGCACCCGAAGAGCCGGTCGAGGACCCCGATCTCGAAGTCGACGCCGCTGATCCGGTTGAGCGGGATCGTGCGGCCCTCCTTGGCGATCAGCCCCGAGCGCTTGATGAAGCGGCGGTTGGTGAAGGTGTACGTCGTGGTGAGCCAGTCCAGGAACGGCCTCACGACGAACCACACGGCGACCAGCACCGCCACCACCCCGGCGCCCACGCCCACCGGCGTGGAGTCGGTGAGGGTGCTGAGCCAGACCACGGCGGCCACCAGGACCACCAGCACGGTCGCCGGGACGATCAGCGCCTTGGGATGGGTACGCGTCGAGACGACGACGTGCTCGCCGTCGTTGAGGAGCTTGGTCGGGAAGGC
Organism: Nocardioides sp. P5_C9_2; assembly: GCF_054049555.1. NCBI lineage: Bacteria > Bacillati > Actinomycetota > Actinomycetes > Propionibacteriales > Nocardioidaceae > Nocardioides > Nocardioides sp. P5_C9_2. The sequence goes on along the minus strand of NZ_JBFUMD010000096.1, from coordinate 3,045 downwards.
CACGTCCCGATCATGTCACTGGCGGGGGCGCACATGGACGACATCGCCGGCCCCGACGGTGAACGTCGCGTCCGCGGTGCTGACGACCAGCGCGCCCCGGTCGTCCACGTCCAGCGCCTCTCCCCGTCGTACGACGTCCCCGGGGAGGTGGACGTCGACCTCGCGGCCCAGGGTGGAGCAGACGTCGGAGTACGCGGCGCGCAGCGACGCGGTGTCGTGGAGGAGGCCCTGGAGACCGTGCAGGGAGCCCAGCACCTGGCCGAGGAGACTGCTGCGATCCACCCGCTCGGAGGTCTCGAGCTCGATCGAGGTGGCCAGTGCGACGGGGAGCTCGTCGAGGGTCTGGGAGACGTTGATGCCGACCCCGACCACCGCCGCCGGCCCCGTCGGGGTCTCGATCCGCTCGACCAGGATGCCGGCCAGCTTGCGCTGCTCGACCAGCACGTCGTTGGGCCACTTGAGCGCGATCTCCGGGATCCGGTCGGCGATCGCCGCCTGGACGGCGTACCCGGTCAGCAGCGGCAGCCAGGTCCAGTCCTGGGCCGGCAGGTCGGGACGCAGCAGCGCGGAGAACGTCAGCGACGTCCGTGCCGGCGTCTCCCACACCCGGTCGAGCCGTCCGCGGCCCGCGGTCTGGTGCTCGGTGACCACGACGAGGCCCTCCGCCTCCCCCGCCCGGGCACGCTCGGCCACCACCGCGTTGGTGGAGGGCGTGGACTCGGTGACCTCGACGCGCCAGCCGTCGGGGGCCACGATGCGGTCGGGTTCGAGTGCTGGGCGCGGTGCCGGGTCGGACGTCATGGCACTACATTGTCGGACGCAGACAACAGGAGGCCACACGACGTGAGTGCACAGGTGCAGCCCGGTGAGGGCACGGACGTCCCGCAGGACATCGACATCCACACGACGGCAGGCAAGCTGGCCGACCTCGGGCGACGCCTCGACGAGGCCGTCCACGCCGGGTCGGCGAAGGCGGTGGAGAAGCAGCACGCGAAGGGTCGCAAGACTGCTCGCGAGCGCATCGAGCTGCTCTTCGACGAGGGGTCCTTCGTCGAGCTCGACGAGCTCGCCCGGCACCGCTCGACCGCGTTCGGCCTCCAGGACCGCCGTCCCTACGGCGACGGCGTGGTCACCGGCTACGGCACCGTCGACGGCCGCCAGGTCTGCGTGTTCTCCCAGGACTTCACGGTCTTCGGCGGCTCGCTGGGCGAGGTCTACGGCGAGAAGATCACCAAGGTGATGGACCTCGCCATGAAGACCGGCTGCCCGATCATCGGCATCAACGAGGGCGCCGGCGCCCGCATCCAGGAGGGCGTCGTCTCGCTCGGCCTGTACGGCGAGATCTTCCGCCGCAACGTGCACGCCTCGGGCGTCATCCCGCAGATCTCGATGATCATGGGCAACTGCGCCGGCGGGCACGTCTACTCCCCCGCCGTCACCGACTTCACGATCATGGTCGACAAGACCTCGGCGATGTTCATCACCGGCCCCGACGTCATCAAGACCGTCACCGGCGAGGACGTCACCATGGAGGAGCTCGGCGGCGCGCGGACGCACAACACCAAGTCGGGCAACGCCCACTACATGGCCTCCGACGAGGAGGACGCCATCGAGTACGTCAAGGCGCTGCTGTCCTACCTCCCGCAGAACAACCTCGACGAGCCCGTCGTCTACGACGAGCCCGCGGACCTCGAGGTCAACGACCTCGACTCCGCCCTCGACACCCTCATCCCCGACGGCGCCAACCAGCCGTACGACATGCACACCGTCATCGAGACCGTGCTGGACGACCAGGAGTTCCTCGAGGTCCAGCCGCTCTTCGCGCCCAACATCATCGTCGGCTACGGCCGTGTCGAGGGCCGTCCCGTCGGCGTCGTGGCCAACCAGCCGATGCAGTTCGCCGGCACCCTCGACATCGACGCCTCCGAGAAGGCCGCGCGCTTCGTGCGCACCTGCGACGCGTTCAACATCCCGGTGCTGACCTTCGTCGACGTGCCCGGTTTCCTGCCCGGGACCGACCAGGAGTTCAACGGCATCATCCGCCGCGGCGCCAAGCTGATCTACGCCTACGCCGAGGCGACCGTCCCGCTGATCACGGTCATCACCCGCAAGGCCTACGGCGGCGCCTACGACGTGATGGGCTCCAAGCACCTCGGCGCCGACATCAACGTGTCGTGGCCCACCGGCCAGATCGCGGTGATGGGCGCCCAGGGCGCGGTCAACATCCTCTACCGCAAGGAGATCGCGGAGGCGGAGGCCGCCGGCAACGTCGAGGAGCGCCGGGCACAGCTGGTCCAGGAGTACGACGACACGCTCGCCAACCCCTACATCGCGGCGGAGCGCGGCTACATCGACGCCGTCATCTCCCCCCACGAGACCCGCTCCGAGATCGTGCGCTCCCTGCGGCTGCTGCGCTCCAAGCGCGAGACGCTGCCGCCCAAGAAGCACGGGAACATCCCGCTGTGACCGAGCAGGAGGCGCCGCTCCTGCGCGTGGTGAACCCCGACGCCACCCCCGAGGAGGTCGCGGCCCTGGTGGCCGTGTTCGCCGCCCTCGGGTCCGCCGGCGACGACCCACGCGGGCGACGTACCCCCGAGTGGTCGGCGCCGCACCGCGCCGTCCGCCGCACCCACGCCAGCGGCCCCTCGGGTTGGCGCTCCAGCGCCCTGCCGCGCTAGCCGGTTCCCGCGGAGATAGCGAGGCGCCCTGCCGCGGGGTCGTAGGGTCGCCCCCGTGACCGAGACCTCAGCCCCGCGCCCCGTCGACGACCTGTGCAACCAGTTCGTCGAGGACTTCTGCGCCCTCGACCCGATCGCCGCGACCTACTTCGGGGTCGCCGGGCACGACGACCGCCTGCCGGACTACTCGCCGGCCGGCTACGACGCCCGCATCGGCCTCGTACGCCGCGCGGTCGAGGCCGTGGAGGCGGCGACGCCCGTCGACGACAGGGAGGCGGCCGCCCGGGACTCGTTCCTCGAGCGCCACCGCCTCGAGCTGGAGATGGAGGACGCCGGCATCACGCGGTGCATGGTCTCGGTGATCGAG
>NZ_JBFUMD010000095.1:0-9504 GCF_054049555.1 Nocardioides sp. P5_C9_2 | reverse complement strand
GGTGCGGATGGTGAAGCACGCCGAGGTGCCCGACCGGTACGAGGCGTGGGTCACCCCCGACACCGAGGGGGCCTGGACCTTCGAGATCGCGGCGTGGTCCGACCCGCTCGCGACCTGGGAGCACGACGCGGGGCTCAAGATCCCCGCCGGGGTCGACGTCGAGCTGATGTTCACCGAGGGCCGCCTCCTCCTCGAGCGCGTCGTCGCCGCCGGCGACCTCGACTCCCACGAGAGGTCGGTCGTCGACGGAGCCGCCCAGGCCGCCGGTGACACGCACCGGCCCGTCGAGGCCCGCCTCGCCGCGCTGCAGTCCCCCGAGCTGCGAGACGTGCTGGGCCGCCACCCGCTGCGCGAGCTCGTCTCGACCGAGGGTCCCTACCCCGTGTACGCCGATCGCACCCGCGCGCTCTACGGCAGCTGGTACGAGTTCTTCCCGCGCTCCGAGGGCGCGACCAAGGACCCGAGGACCGGCAAGGTCACCAGCGGCACGTTCCGGACCGCGGCCAAGCGGCTCGACGCGGTGGCCGGGATGGGCTTCGACGTGATCTACCTGCCGCCGATCCACCCGATCGGCGAGGTCAACCGCAAGGGCCCCAACAACACCCTCACCCCGGGGCCCGAGGACACCGGCTCCCCGTGGGCGATCGGCAGCAAGGACGGTGGCCACGACGCCATCCACCCCGAGCTGGGCGACTTCGACGACTTCGACGCGTTCGTGGCACGCGCCGGCGAGCTCGGCCTCGAGGTCGCGCTCGACCTCGCGCTGCAGGCGGCGCCCGACCACCCGTGGGTCACCAGCCACCCGCAGTTCTTCACCACCCGCGCCGACGGCTCCATCGCCTACGCCGAGAACCCGCCGAAGAAGTACCAGGACATCTACCCGGTCAACTTCGACAACGACCCGACGGGCATCTGCCGCGAGGTGCTGCGGATCGTGCGCCTGTGGATGTCCCACGGCGTGCGGATCTTCCGTGTCGACAACCCGCACACCAAGCCGCTGGCCTTCTGGGAGTGGCTGCTCAAGGAGATCCGTCGTACCGACCCGGACGTGATCTTCCTGTCCGAGGCGTTCACGCGGCCGGCGATGATGCACGGCCTCGGCGCCGTCGGCTACCACCAGAGCTACACGTACTTCACCTGGCGCACCGGCAAGCGCGAGCTCGAGGAGTACCTCACCGAGGTCGCCACCGAGTCCGACCACCTGATGCGGCCGAACTTCTTCGTCAACACSCCCGACATCCTGCACGCCTACCTCCAGTACGGCGGACCGGCGGCGTTCAAGGTGCGAGCGGTGATCGCGGCGACCGGCTCCCCGAGCTGGGGCGTGTACGCCGGCTACGAGCTCTACGAGCACGTGGCGGTCAAGCCGGGCAGCGAGGAGTACCTCGACACGGAGAAGTTCCAGATCCGCGTCCGGGACTGGGAGGCCGCCGCCGCCGAGGGCCGCACCCTCGCGCCGTACCTCACCCGGCTCAACCAGGTCCGGCGGGCGCACCCGGCGCTGCAGCTGCTGCGCAACCTCACGGTCCACTCCAGCGACGACGACCAGGTGCTGGTCTACTCCAAGAAGCGGGACGACGACGTCGTCCTGGTGGTGGTCAACCTCGACCCGCACGGCACCCGCGAGACCATGATCCACCTCGACATGCACGCCCTCGGCCTGGACTGGCACGACTCGTTCGTCGCCCACGACGAGATCACCGGGGAGGAGTGGAGCTGGAGCCAGAACAACTACGTCCGCCTCGACCCCGGCCACGAGCCCGCCCACATCATCTCCGTCAGGAGGCCCCGTTGACGACCACCGGCGACCGCACCCCCCTCACCACCGACCCCGGCACCGATATCTCCCCCGTCCACACCGGCAGCGAGGAGTTCGAGGACACCTCGACCACCGCGGCGACCCCGGACTGGTTCAAGACGGCCGTCTTCTACGAGGTGATGGTCCGCTCGTTCCGGGACTCCAACGGCGACGGCGTCGGCGACTTCAAGGGCCTCATCGAGAAGCTCGACTACCTGCAGTGGCTGGGCGTCGACTGCCTGTGGGTGCCGCCGTTCTTCACCTCGCCGCTGCGTGACGGCGGCTACGACGTCGCCGACTACACCGACATCCTTCCCGAGTGCGGCACCGTGGAGGACTTCCACGACTTCCTCGACGAGTGCCACAAGCGCGAGATCCGGGTGATCGTCGACTTCGTCATGAACCACACGAGCGACGCGCACCCGTGGTTCCAGGCCAGCCGCGAGGACCCCGAGGGCCCGTACGGCGACTTCTACGTCTGGTCCGACACCGACGAGCTGTACGAGGACGCGCGGGTCATCTTCGTCGACACCGAGCCGTCCAACTGGACGTGGGACCCGGTGCGCCAGCAGTACTACTGGCACCGGTTCTTCCACCACCAGCCGGACCTCAACTTCGACAACCCCGCGGTCCACGACGCGATCATGGACGCGATGGCCTTCTGGCTCGACATGGGTCTGGACGGCTTCCGGCTCGACGCCGTGCCCTACCTCTACGAGCGACCCGGCACCAACGGGGAGAACCTCCCGGAGACCCACGACTTCCTCAAGAAGTGCCGCCGGTTCGTCGACGCCAACTACCCGGGCCGGGTGCTGCTCTGCGAGGCCAACCAGTGGCCCGCCGACGTCGTGGAGTACTTCGGCGACCCGAGCGTGGGTGGCGACGAGTGCCACATGGCCTTCCACTTCCCGGTGATGCCGCGCATCTTCATGGCCGTGCGCCGCGAGTCGCGCTTCCCCATCTCGGAGATCCTCGAGCAGACGCCCGAGATCCCGGACAACTGCCAGTGGGGCATCTTCCTGCGCAACCACGACGAGCTCACCCTCGAGATGGTCAGCGACGAGGACCGCGACTACATGTGGGAGGAGTACGCCAAGGACCCCCGGATGAAGGCCAACATCGGCATCCGCCGCCGGCTGGCCCCGCTCCTCGACAACGACATCAACCGGATGGAGCTGTTCACCGCGCTGCTCCTCTCCCTGCCCGGCTCGCCCGTCCTCTACTACGGCGACGAGATCGGCATGGGCGACAACATCTGGCTGGGCGACCGCGACGGCGTACGCACCCCGATGCAGTGGACCCCGGACCGCAACGCCGGCTTCTCCTCCGCCACCCCGGGACGGCTGCACCTGCCGGCCATCCAGGACCCCGTCTACGGCTACCAGTCGGTCAACGTCGAGGCGCAGCTGGAGAACTCCTCCTCGCTGCTGCAGTGGACCCGCCGCCTGGTGCACGCGCGTCGGCGTCACCACGCCTTCGGCCTGGGGACCTTCACCGACCTCGGCGGCTCCAACCCGTGCGTGCTCTCCTACGTGCGCGAGCACGTGGCCGAGGACGGCACCCGCGACGTCATMCTGTGCATCAACAACCTCTCCCGCTTCCCGCAGCCGGTCGAGCTCGACCTGCGTCACTGGGAGGGCATGGTCCCCGTCGAGCTGCTCGGCGGCGTGCCGTTCCCGCGGATCGGCGAGCTGCCTACCTCCTCACCCTGGGCGGCTACGGCTTCTACTGGATGCGCCTCGTCGAGGAAGGGAGCCACCCGTGACCGACACCCTGAGCGACTTCATCGGCGCCGCCCGCTGGTTCGGGGGCAAGGGCCGGGACTGGGCCCTCACCGCCGTACGCCGGGTGGGCGAGCTCCCCGACCCGCCCCCTGGCCTGCACGTCACCATCGAGCTGGCCGAGCTGACCTACACCGGCAGCGACGGGAGCGTCGAGACCGAGCTCTACCAGCTCCCCCTCGCCTACTACACCGACCACCAGGAGCGCATCGAGCACGCCTCTGTCGGCGAGTGGGACGACCCCGACTTCGGCCACGTGTTCGTCTACGACGCGGTCCACGACCGGCAGGCGATGGGCCTGTGGCTGCGCGCCTTCGCCGAGGTCACCGACGGACGCGTCACCCGCGACCGGCTCGCCTTCCACCGCGTCGAGGGCCACGAGCTGGACCTCACTGTGCACTCCACCCTCTTCAGCGGCGAGCAGTCCAACTCCTCGGTCGCCTTCGGCGAGGACTCGCTGATGAAGGTGTTCCGCAAGGTCACCCCGGGGGTGAACCCGGACATCTCGATCCACGAGGTGCTCACCCGCGCCGGGTCCGAGCACGTCGCGTCCCTCTACGGCTGGCTCGACGTGGTCGACGACGAGGCCGACACGACGATCCAGCTCGCCATGCTGCAGCAGTTCCTGAGGACGGCCTCCGACGGCTGGGACCTCGCGCTCTCCAGCGTGCGCAACCTCTTCGCCGAGGCCGACCTGCACGCCGAGGAGGTCGGCGGCGACTTCGCCGGCGAGGCCGCCCGGCTCGGGACGGCCCTCGCGGAGACCCACGCCACGCTGGCCGACAACTTCCCGGTCGCCACCCGCTCGGCGCCCGAGACGGCCGAGCTGGCCGACGCCATGCGCGGACGGCTGGAGGCTGCCCTGGACGTCGTGCCGGGGCTCTCCGAGCACGCGGCCGCTCTCCGGGCGACGTACGACGCGCTGGCCGCCCTCGGCGAGGTGACGGTCCAGCAGGTCCACGGCGACCTGCACCTGGGTCAGACGCTGCGGACCGTCCGGGGCTGGAAGATCGTCGACTTCGAGGGCGAGCCCGCCAAGCCGCTGGCCGAGCGGATGCTGCCCGACTCCCCGTGGCGCGACGTGGCGGGGATGCTCCGGTCCTTCGACTACGCCCCGCGCGTCGTGATGATGACCGGGTTCGCCGCGGACCCGGCCGAGGGCATCGGCGACCAGCAGTCCTACCGTGCGACCGAGTGGTCCGCACGCAACTCGACGGCGTTCCTGGCGGCCTACGCCGGACGCGACCTGACCGCCGAGGAGCAGACCCTGCTCTCGGCGTACGTGGCCGACAAGGCCGTCTACGAGGCGGTCTACGAGGCCCGCAACCGGCCGACGTGGGTGGGCATCCCGCTCGACGCGCTGGCCAGGATGGAGCAGGCATGAGCACCCCCGCCAACACCCCCAGCACGAACCGCCCGAGCTCGAGCCCTCCGAGCACGACTCCCCCGAGCACGGCCGGGGCCGTCGATCCCAGCCAGCCCGGCGAGCTCGACATCCACCTCATCAACGAGGGTCGCCACGAGGAGCTGTGGAAGGTCCTCGGTGCGCACCCCACGCCCGACGGCACCGCCTTCCGCGTGTGGGCCCCCAACGCGCTCGAGGTCCAGGTCGCCGGCGAGTGGGCCGGCTGGGACGGCTCGCGGCACCCGATGACCCGCGTGGGCGACTCCGGGGTGTGGCACGTGCTGGTCGCCGAGGCCGGCACCGGCTCGCAGTACAAGTACCGCCTGCGCGGCGCCGACGGCGTCTGGACCGACCGCGCCGACCCGATGGCCTTCTACGCCGAGAAGCCGCCGAGCTCGGCCTCGATCGTGTGGGCCTCCGACCACGAGTGGAACGACGCCGAGTGGCTCGCGGCCCGGGCCGACAAGCAGCCGGTCGATGAGCCGATGGCGATCTACGAGATGCACCTCGCCTCGTGGCGTCGCCACCACCCGCACCAGGGGCAGGCCGGCGAGATCTACTCGTGGGACGAGATCGCCGACGCGCTCGTCCCGTACCTCGACGACCTCGGCTTCACCCATGTCGAGCTGATGCCGGTGATGCAGCACCCGTTCGGTGGGTCGTGGGGCTACCACGTCACGTCGTACTTCGCCCCCGACGCCCGCTTCGGCGACCCGGACGGGCTCAAGCGCCTCATCGACCGCCTGCACCAGGCCGGCATCGGCGTCATCCTCGACTGGGTGCCCGGCCACTTCGCCACCGACGAGTGGGCGCTGGCCCGCTTCGACGGGACGCCGCTCTACGAGGACCCCAACCCGCAGCGCGGCTGGCACAAGGAGTGGGGCTCCCACATCTTCAACTTCGGTCGCCACGAGGTGCGCAACTTCCTCTACGCCAACGCGCTGTACTGGCTCGAGGAGTTCCACGCAGACGGGCTGCGCGTGGACGGCGTCGCCTCCATGCTCTACCTCGACTACGGGCGCGAGCACGGCGAGTGGAGTCCCAACAAGGACGGCGGCCGCGAGAACCTCGAGGCCGTGCAGTTCCTGCAGGAGATGAACGCCACCGTCTACAAGCGGGTGCCCGGGGTGGTGACGATCGCCGAGGAGTCCACCGCCTGGCCGGGCGTCACCGGACCGACGTCCGACGGGGGCCTGGGCTTCGGCTTCAAGTGGAACATGGGCTGGATGCACGACTCCCTGGGCTATGCCTCCAAGGACCCGATCTACCGCAGCCACCACCACGGCCAGATGACGTTCTCGCTGGTCTACGCGTTCACCGAGAACTACGTGCTGCCGATCAGCCACGACGAGGTCGTGCACGGCAAGGGCTCGCTGCTGCGCAAGATGCCGGGTGATCGGTGGCAGCAGCTGGCCAACCTGCGGGCCTACCTCGCCTTCATGTGGGCCCACCCGGGCAAGCAGCTGCTCTTCATGGGTGCCGAGATCGGCCAGGAGTCGGAGTGGGCGGAGTCCCGCGAGCTCGACTGGTGGCTGCTCGAGCACCCGGAGCACTCCGGGGTGCACGCGATGGTGCGCGACATGAACGCCGCGTACGTCGCCTCGGGCGCCCTGTGGGGGCGCGACAACTCGCCGGAGGGCTTCGAGTGGCTCGACGCCAACGACGCCCACCGCAACGTGTTCTCCTTCGTGCGCCGATCCCCCGGTGAGCCCGACGTCGTGTGCGTGGCGAACTTCGCGGCAGTGCCGCACGAGGGCTACCGGCTGCCGCTCACGGCCACCGGACGCTGGGCGGAGGTCCTCAACACCGACGCCACGGCGTACACCGGCTCCGGCGTGGGCAACCTCGGCGCGGTGCAGGCGGTCGAGGGCGGCAGCGGCGGGAGCCACCACCCGGCGTACGCCGACATCGTGGTGCCGCCGCTGGCGACCGTGTGGTTCCGCCACGAGGCGGACTGAGCGGTTCCGCCACCAGGCGGAGTGAGCGAGGCTGCGTCGCGGCCCGGGATGGGGCCCGGAACCGCGACGCAGCCGCATGACTCATCTCATGTCAGGTGGATCATCTCGATCATGCCCATGAACGCGTGCGGCATCCCCTGCATCTTGGGGTCCGGCATGAAGCAGAGCACGACGTACTGCCCGGCCGGCAGGTCGTAGTCGACGGTCATGGCACGGTGGTTGGAGATCACGTCCGTGTCCAGCGTTGCCTGCAGGGCCCAGTCGGGCGGCCCGGAGCCCTCGGGCCCCTGGAACGTCTCGAGCACCTGCTCCACCGTGGTGCCCTCCTTGACCTGCTGCATCGACATGAAGTGCAGCACCGGCGCGGTGGCGGTGTTCTTGAACATCAGGGTGCCCCTGGCCGGCAGGGTGGAGCTGCCGCCCCAGCCCGGGCCGTCCGTGGCGACGATCCTGCCGTCGACGTGCGGCGTCTTGGTCTGCCGCTTCGACCCGACGTGGAACATCGTGGGCTGGGAGGTGCGCCCGGCCACCAGGATGGCGAAGTACTCACCCGGGTGCGGGAAGACGATCGTCCCGGTGTCTCCCGGAGCCAGGCCACCGAGGGCGTCGGTCTTGGCGTAGACGCGCTTGATCGCCTTCAGGTCGTTGGTGTTGAAGCCCCGGACGTCCTTGAGGAACTCCGGCATGGTGTAGCCGGCCTTCAGGGTCCCGAACGTGACGGTGCTGTCACCCTTGCCCTTGACCACGATCTTGGCGCGTCCGGCGTGCAGGCCCTTGACGCCCTTGAGCGAGACTCCCTGCTTGGTCACCTTGGCGGTGATCGTCGGGGTGGCCGCCCGGGAGAGCTCGGCCCTGTGGGCGGTCGCCGCCGACGTCAGCGTCGGCGCCACGAGAACAGTCGCGCACACGCCGGCGATGGCAGTGCGCACGAGCAGGTTGATCCGCATGTTTGGTCCCTTCCGTAGTTGTGTGTGTGCGAGGTCGACGGGCGCCGGCCTTGTCGGGTCACGTCAGGTGGATCATCTCGATCATGCCCATGAGGGCGTGCGGCATGCCGTGCATCGCGGGGTCGGGCATGAAGCACAGGACGACGTACTGACCGGCCGGCAGGTCGTAGTCGAGCGTCATGGCGCGGTGCGGCGAGAGCACGTCCGTCTCGAGCGACCCCGGCAGCACCCAGTCCGGGTCCGGGCCCTGGTCGCTCTGCAGGAGCTCGAGCACCTGGTCCACCGTCGTGCCCTCGACGACGCGCTGCATCGACACGAAGTGCATCACCGGCGTGGTGGCGGCGTTCTTGAACATCAACCTGCCCCGGGCGGGGATGGTGGTGCTGCCGCTCCACCCCGGTCCGTCCTTGGCGACGATCCGACCGTCGACGTGCGGCGTCCCGGTCTGCCGCTTCGACCCCACGTCGAACATCGTGGGCTCGGAGACACGCCCGCCGCCGGGCATGGCGAGGTAGGTGCCCGGGTGCGGGAAGACGATGCTTCCGGTGTCGCCCGGAACCAGGCCCCCCAGAGCGTCCACCTTGGCGTAGATGCGCTTGATGGCCTTGACGTCGTTCGTCTCGAAGCCGTGCAGGTCCTTGAGGAACTGCGGCACCGTGTAGCCCTTCTTCAGGGACGCGAAGATGACCGAGTTGCCCTTGCCCTTGACCACGATCTTCGCGCGTCCGGCGTGCAGGCCCTCGACCCCCTGCAGTGACACCCCGTGCTTGGTCACCTTGGCGGTGATCGTGTGGATGGCCGCCCGGGCTTGCCGGGCCGGTGGTGCAATGGCCGATGACGCAGTGGTCGATGTCGTCAGTGCCGGCGCCACAAGGGCCGTCGCGCACACTCCGGCAACGGCCGTGCGCACGAGCAGTTTGATCCGCATGTTGCCCCTCCTTGGCTGAGTCGTGCAGGTCGACGCGCGTCGGCCCCCCGAGCATCTCCACGCTGGCACGGATCGCCGTGCATGACGCTCCGCTGGATGGAGGCTGGACCTCCACAGTGCTCCCCGTCGCCGGGCCCCGTCATCGCCGACGCAGCGATCTCCCCAGTGCTGGGGATGACCCGGACGCGGAAACGTGCGTTCACTGACCGGGTGAGGACGAGTCGGACGCGTGCCGGGCGTCGGCGGACCGGCTGGCTGGCCGGCCTGGTCGGCCTCGCGCTGGCCGCTGCGGCCACCCTGGGCGCCGCGCCGTCGTCCCCGCCCCCGGCGCAGGCGGCCGTGGCTGGCACCTCCGTGACCATCCTCATCGAGCGGGGCGGGGCGAGCCACGGCTTCTCCACGCCCACGGTGACGGTGATCGGTGACGGTGCCCTCAGCGTCACCAACCTCGACACCTACGACCACACGATCACCTCGGTGGCCCTCGACCCCGCCGGCGTCCCGCTGTTCGACGTGAAGGTCCTGCACGGCACCACGGTGGCGATCCCCGCGGCCGACACGCTCGCCTCGGGGACCTACCCGTTCTACTGCCGGTTCCACCCCAACATGCGGGGCACCCTCGTCGTCGACCGCGGCGGGGGCGGCGCCACCGGGGCGCCGCCGGTCTTCGACCAGTCCCTGCAGATC
>NZ_JBFUMD010000094.1:0-9584 GCF_054049555.1 Nocardioides sp. P5_C9_2 | reverse complement strand
GTCGTACGCCGACCGCTTCTGCGGGTCGGAGAGGACCTCGTAGGCGCGGGAGACCTCCTTGAACTTCTCCTGCGTCGCCGGGTCCGGGTTGACGTCCGGGTGGAGCTGGCGGGCGAGGCCGCGGTAGGCCTTCTTGATGGCAGCGTCGTCTGCGTCACGGGAGACGCCGAGCAGCTCGTAGAGATCCTGGGTCACTGGTGTCCTTCGTCGAGGATCCGGGAGACGTACCGTGCGACGGCGCGCACGGCAGCCATGGATCCGGGGTAGTCCATACGGGTGGGGCCGACCACGCCGAGCGTGGCGAAGGCCTGGTCTGCGGGGCCGTAGCCGGTGGCCACGACGCTGGTCGAGGAGAGCTGCGAGTAGGGGCCCTCGTGGCCGATGYGCACCGTCACGGCGTCGCCGGAGGTGGCCTCGCCGAGGAGCTTGAGCAGCACCACGTGCTCCTCGAGCGCCTCGAGCAACGGTCGGACGGCGGTGTCGAAGTTGTCGCCGAAGCGGGCCAGGTTGGCGGCCCCGCCGACGGCCACCCGCTCGTCGCTGCGGTGGTCGGACATCGCCTCGGCGAGGGCCGTGACGACGTCGCGCGTGATCGCGGCCGTCTCGGGGAGGACCTCGTCGGGAAGCCGCCCGAGCGCCGCGGCCGCGTCGGCGATCCGCTCCCCCGCGGCCGCCCGGTTGACCCGGGTGCGCAGGTCGGCGAGCTGCTCGTCGGTGAGCCCGGCGCCGAGCTCGACGAGCCGCTGCTCGACCCGCCCGGTGCTGAGGATGAGGATCACCATCACGCGGGTGGGAGTCAGCGAGACGAGCTCGACGTGACGCACCGTGCTGCGCGAGAGGGTGGGGTACTGCACGATCGCGACCTGGCGGGTGAGCTGGCTCAGCAGCCGCACCGAGCGGCGTACGACGTCGTCGAGGTCGACCGCACCGTCGAGCAGGGTGGTGATCGCCCTCCGCTCGGCCGCGCTCATCGGCTTGACGCCGGTCAGCCGGTCGACGAAGAGCCGGTAGCCCTTGTCGGTCGGCACCCGGCCCGCGCTGGTGTGCGGCTGGTGGATGAAGCCCTCGTCCTCCAGGGCGGCCATGTCGTTGCGCACCGTCGCCGGCGAGACGCCGAGGCTGTGGCGCTCGACCAGGGCCTTGGAACCCACCGGCTCCTCGGTCGCGACGTAGTCCTCCACGATCGCGCGGAGGACGGCGAGCCTGCGGTCCTCGACCATCGCGTCCTCCTCGTCCGTCTGGCACTCGCTGTGCGTGAGTGCCAAGCCTACTAGGGTCGATCCCATGACTGACACCAGCGAGACGTCGATCGTCGAGGTCGCCCCCCGGGTGTGGGTGGCGCACCACGCGTGGATGCACGTCAACATCACCCTGGTGGGTGGCTCCGACGGTCTCGTCATGGTCGACACCCACGGCTCGGCACGCGCCGCGCGCGAGGTCGCCGACGTCGTACGCCGCCTCGGCGCYGGCCCGATCACGGCTCTCGTCAACACCCACGACCACTGGGACCACTGGTTCGGCAACGACGTGATGGTGACCGGCCTCGGCGACGTCCCCATCCACGCCACGGAGTTCGCCCTCGAGAAGATGCGGGGTGCGGGGGCACGTCCCGACCCCGAGCAGGTCGGCGACCGGCCGCGTGCCGAGGAGATCCTCGACACCATCCTGCGCCCGGCCACCCACGGCTTCTCGTCGGCCGTCGCGCTCGACCTCGGCGACCGCGCGGTCGAGCTGATCCACCCGGGCCGCGGCCACACCGCCGGTGACCTGGTGGTACGCGTGCCGGACGCCGACGTGATGATCGCCGGCGACCTGGTCGAGGAGTCCGACAAGCCGTTCATCGGCGACGACTCCTTTCCCCTGGAGTGGCCGCTCACCCTCGACCTCGTGCTGGGCCTGACGACCGACCACACCGTGGTGGTCCCCGGGCACGGCCGCGTCGTGGACCAGGACTACGTCCAGGAGCAGCGCACCGAGCTGGGCATCATCGCCGAGACGATCCGCGACCTCGCCGGCCGCGGCGTGCCCGTCGGCCGGGCCCTCGAGGAGGGCGAGTGGCCGTGGGACGAGGCGCTGCTCACCTCGGCCGTGCGGCTGGGCTACGAGCACCTGCCCCGCAGCCAGAAACGGCTTCCACTCATCTGAACCTCTGTTGGGGGGTGTACGGCGACCCGGACCTGGCGTAGGAACGACGCATGAGCGAATCCAGCGATCTCCCCCAGGCCAGCGCGACCACCAGCGAGGCGGACGCCGACCACGAGGGCGGCACCCAGTCCCCCGACGACCAGCAGCTCGCGGGCGTCTCCGACGACAAGCTCCCCGAGGACCTGCAGCCCGGCGAGGACAACCCGCTCGCCGAGCCCCTCGACCCCGACGACGAGGCGACCAAGGACGCCGACGAGCTCGGCATGGACGACACGCAGGACGACACCCCCGGCACCTACGAGTCCTCGGGCGAGACGCCCAGCACCCAGGACGGGTCCGACAAGGCCACCGACGACACCGACCCGGAGTCCGTCAGCGGCGACGGCGCCCAGGGCGCCGGCATCAGCGGCTGAGCCGGGCCCATCGCGACCCGCGGCGGCGTGGCACCACCACGTCGCCGCGACCGCGACCTAGCGTTGCGCGGTGCCTTCCCCCGCAGACCGCTACGGCTCCGACGTCCTCGCCACCGACTGGCGCAAGCCCAAGAACGGCCGCGCCACCGAGACCCCGGCCGACCTCGGCCTGGTCGTCGAGGAGGTCACCACCGACTGGTGCGGCGAGATCGTCGCCGTCGACCGCGACCTCGGCACCCTGACCCTCGAGGACCGGCGCGCCAAGCGGCGTACGTTCCCGCTCGGCACCGGCTTCCTGCTCGAGGGCAGGCCGGTCGTCCTGGTGCCGCCCGCCCGGTCCGGCGGTCCCGCCAGGCCCACGCGTACGGCGAGCGGGTCGGTCGCCGTCCACGGCGCCAAGGCCCGCGTCGCCCGCGCCAGCCGCATCTTCGTCGAGGGCCGCCACGACGCCGAGCTGGTCGAGAAGGTCTGGGGCGACGACCTGCGCATCGAGGGCGTGGTGGTGGAGTACCTCGGCGGCGTCGACGACCTCGCCGACCACCTGCGCGACTTCAAGCCCGGGCCCCAGCGCCGGGTCGGGGTCCTCGTCGACCACCTGGTCCGCGGCTCCAAGGAGAGCCGGATCGCCGCCAACATCGCGAAGTCCGAGGTCGGCAAGCACGTGCTGATCGTGGGCCACCCGTTCATCGACGTGTGGCAGGCCGTCAAGCCGCAGCGGCTCGGCTTCGAGCGCTGGCCGGACGTGCCACGCTCCATCGACTGGAAGACCGGCACCTGCCAGCAGCTCGGCTGGCCGCACCGCAACCAGACCGACATCGCCATGGCGTGGAAGCACATCCTGGGTGGCGTGCGCGGGTTCGAGGACCTCGACCCGACGCTGCTCGGGCGCGTCGAGGAGCTCATCGACTTCGTGACCGAAGCCCCGTAGCCGTTTGCGGCAAGGGGAGATGTCTCAGGCGGTCAGGTCACGCACGACCGCGTCGGCGAGCAGCCGACCGCGGCGGGTGAGGACGAGCCGCTCGGTGTGCAGCTCGACGAGCCCCTCCTCCACCAGCCGCGCGACCTCGCCCCGTCCGGCACGCCCCAGCGCCAGCACCGGGAGCCCGTCACGCAGCCGGATCTCGAGCAGGATCCGCTCGAACCGGCGGTCCGCGTCGGTGAGGATCTCGCGCCCGTGCGCCGGGCTCTGGCCGGCGGCCAGCCGGTCGGCGTACGCCGCGGGGTGCTTGACGTTCCACCACCGCACGCCGCCGATGTGGGAGTGGGCGCCGGGACCGGCGCCCCACCAGTGGCCGCCGGTCCAGTAGAGCATGTTGTGGCGGCACCGGCTCTGCGGCCGCCGCGCCCAGTTGGACACCTCGTACCACTCGAGCCCGGCGGCGGTGAGCCGCTCGTCGGCGAGGAGGTACTTGTCGGCGGCGTCGTCCTCGTCGGGCATCGGCAGCTCCCCCCGCCGGACGCGGCGGGCGAGCGCGGTGCCCTCCTCCACGATCAGGGAGTAGGCCGACACGTGGTCCGGCTCGCACGCCAGGGCCGCGTCCAGGCTGGTCTCCCAGTCGGCGATCGACTCCCCCGGCGTGCCGTAGATCAGGTCCAGGCTGACCTCGTCGAAGCCCGCCGCCCGCGCCCACTCCACGGCCGCGGGCACCCGCAGCGGGTCGTGGGTGCGGTCCAGCACCGCGAGCACGTGGTCGACGGCCGACTGCATGCCGAAGCTGATCCGGTTGAAGCCCGCCGAGCGCAGCTCCTCCAGGTCCCACGCCGCGACGCTGTCGGGGTTGGCCTCCGTGGTGATCTCCACGTCGTCGGCCAGCCCGAACTCCGCGGCCGCGCTCGCGATGACCGCGCCGAGATCGGCGGGTGGCAGCAGCGTCGGCGTACCACCGCCGAAGAAGATCGTCTCGATCTGGACGTCACGGTGACCGAGGACCCGGCGGGCCAGCCGGATCTCGTCGATGACCGCGCCGGCGTACGTCGACCGGGAGGCGCCGCGGGTGTCCCCCAGCTCCTCGGCGGTGTAGGTGTTGAAGTCGCAGTAGCCGCAGCGCACCGTGCAGAACGGGACGTGGACGTAGAGCCCGAAGGGGCGTCGACCGAGCTCCGCGTAGGCGTCGTCGGGGATGGACCCGTCCTCGGGTGCGGGGGCACCGACGGGTTGAGCAGGAGGCACGCCGCCATCCTGTCACCACGGTGCCTCCGGCGGGTCCCGGGACCGGACCACCCCGATCAGATGGGAACGGTCAGATGGGGACGTTGAGCGTGGCGACGTAGCCCTCGGCCGCCGACCCGGTCACCTTCGCCATCTGCAGGGAGTGTCCGTCGGCGAAGACCCCGTCGGAGTCCAGGCTGACGCCGGCCAGGTTGCCCACCGAGTCCTCGTAGCCCTCGGTCGCGTAGACGTCCTCGCAGACGTCCTGGGGGAAGGCGAGCTGGGAGGTCCGCAGCTTGGTGGTGGCGCTGGTCGCGGAGTCGAGCGACTCGTAGACCTCGAAGTGCACGTGCGGCCAGCGGCCGGCGTAGCACCCCGGGAAGATCGTGGTGAACTCCACCCAGCCGTCCGCGTCGGTCTCCTGGACGCCGCGCAGGTAGTTCTCCTGCATCGCGTCGCCGTCGTACATCGAGTAGGACCCGTCCCGGTCGCAGTGCCAGGCGTAGAGCGCGGCACCGGCGAGCACCTCCGCGTCCTCGCCGGTCAGGTCGTAGACCTTGAAGCGCAACGTGAGGGGCACACCCCCGGCCACCCCGGTCGCGGTGCCGAAGCTGCCGGTGATGTCGGAGCGGACGACCCCGCTCTCGCTCAGCACGTCGGGGCCGTTGGACCCGTCGCCCGGGTAGGGGCCTGCCGTCTCCTCGGGGATCTCGCCCGCCGGGGGCTCGGGACGGGTCGAGGAGGCCGAGCCCGAGGAGCCGGCGGTGGACGAGGTGTCTGCGCCGCACCCCACGGCCACCGCGGCGACCCCCAGGCCACCGAAGATGCCGAGCATCCCCCGGCGGCCCAGCCCGCGACGGCGCAACGTGCCCAGGTCGTGCTGGAGGCCGAGGTCGTGCTCGTGGACCTCGTCGTGGCGGTGGTCGTGGCGGTGGTCGTGGCGGTGGCTCATCAGATCTCCTCGGAAACGCGAACGGGTGCCGGTGGTCTCCCACCGACACCCATTCAGCGTCGCCTTGCTGTGCGCCTCCTGTGAGGGGGCCGTGGCCCGGGTCCGAGGACTGGCCCGGATCCGAGCGATCAGGCGTACATGCGGTCGATCGTGTCCTTGTAGTTGCCCTCGACGACGTTGCGCTTGACCTTCATCGACGGGGTGAGCTCACCGGACTCGACGGTGAGGTCGTGGTCGAGGAGCTCCCACTTCTTGATGGTCTCCCAGCGGTTGAGGCGGGTGTTGAGCTCGTCGACGTACCCGCCGACCATCGCCTGGACCTTGTCGCTGCGGACGACCTCGGTGTACGACGCGCCCTCCATGCCGTTCTCCGCGGCCCAGCCGACCATCGCGTCGGGGTCGAGCGTGACCAGGGCGACGACGTAGTTGCGCTCGTCGCCGAACACCATGAACTGGCTCGCGTAGGGGCAGATGGCCTTGAACTTGGACTCGATCGCCGGCGGGGCGATGTACTTGCCGCCCGAGGTCTTGAACAGCTCCTTGATCCGGCCCGTGATGGTGAGGTAGCCGTCGGCGTCGAGGGAGCCCTTGTCGCCGGTGTGCAGCCACCCGTCGGCGTCGAGCGCCTTGGCCGTCTCCTCGGGCAGGTTGTGGTAGCCCTCCATGACGTGCGGTCCGCGCAGCAGCACCTCGTCGCCGTCGCCGATCCTGACCTCCGCACCGGGCAGCGCCCGACCGACGGTCCCGATGCGGTTGTCGTCGGGGTGGTTGACGGTGGCTCCCGCCGAGTTCTCCGTCATCCCGTAGCCCTCGAGGATCACGATGCCCGCGGCGTTGAACCACTCGGCGATCTCCCGGTTGAGGGCGGCCGCGCCGGAGATGAAGAAGCGCACCCGTCCGCCGAAGCGCTCACGGACCTTGCTGAACACCAGCTTGTCGAAGAGGCCGTGCTGGAGCTTGAGGGGCAGCGGGACGGACTTCCCCTCGCGCTTGAGGCCCTCGACCTTGAGGCCGACCTCGAACGCCTTGTTGAAGATCTTCTCCTTGGCGCCGCCCTCGGCGGCCTGCATCGTCTGGATGCGGCCGTAGGCCTTCTCGAAGATGYGCGGCGCGGCACCCATGAAGGTCGGCTTCACGGTCGCGCAGTTGTCGACGATCTTGTCGACGCGCCCGTCCACCGCGGAGGCGAAGCCGCACGCCAGCTGGGCCGACAGCAGCACCTTGCCGAACGAGTGGGCCATCGGCAGCCACAGGAACTGCAGGTCGCTCTCGTCGAGGATGTTCTGGACCTGGATCGCCGCGCCCTCGAAGACCCACGCCCGGTGGCGCAGGCGCACGCCCTTGGGGCGCCCGGTCGTGCCGGAGGTGTAGATCAGGGTGGCGAGCTGGTCGGGCGCGATCGCGGCGGCCTTCTCCGCGATGACGCCGGGGTGCTCGGCGAGGTGGCTCGCGCCCAGGGTGGCCAGGTCGTCGAGGGAGATGACCCAGTCACCGTCGGTCTCGCCGTCGAAGGTGATGACCTTGTCCAGGTGCGGCAGCTCGTACCTGCGCTCGCGCAGCTTGGCGACCTGCGCGTCGTCCTCGGCGAACGCGAAACGGCACTCGGAGTCGCTCAGGATGTACGCCGTGTCCTCGGCGTTGGTGCTCGGGTAGACCGTGGTCGTGGCACCCGCGGCGCACATCACGGCCAGGTCGGCCAGGATCCACTCGTAGCGCGTGCTCGCCACGATCCCCACCCGCTGCTCGGACTCCAGCCCCAGGGACAGGAGCCCGGCTGCGAGCGCCGAGACCCGGTCGCCGGCCTGCTGCCAGGTGATGGACTCCCAGGCGTCGCCCTTCGGGTAGCGGAACGCCTCGCTGGACGGCGACTTCTCGACACGGTCCAGGAACAGGACCGCCACGTTGGGCTTGAGGTTGTCGACGAAGCTCTCGTCGTACTGGATGGGCATGGGACTCCCTGTGTCACTCGGTTGCGGGCTCAATCGGGTGGACTGACGGTGCTTGGGGAGTAACCTAGATCACCCGGTTACGCGGCGGTAGCAAACTCGCGGACTGGTCGCCCCCACCCCTGCGGGTGCGCGCGGCGCGGACCCGCTCCGGCCTCACGGGAGCTGGGTGTAGCCGTTGCGCATCTTCCACAGGAAGTACTTCTCGAAGCCCAGCTTCATCAGGTGGGCCTGTGGGCCGGGGATGAGCACCCCGTGCTTGCGGGGCGGCAGCATCTTGTCGGCCAGGATGATGACGCCGTTGTTGCCGGCGTCCATCACGCAGATCGCCGGGATGTCGCCGAACTCCTTGTGCTCGCGCGGCTCCTCCCCCCGGACCTGCGCGGCGATGTTCTTCGCCGCCACGTGTGCCTGCGTCTCCGTCGGGTATCCGGTCTTGGGGATCCCCACCGGCGTGGGCGTCTGCCACGGCACGTCCACGGCGGCCGCGACGCCGACGGCGTACACGTCGTCGTACGCCTCGGACTGGTAGGTGTCCCGGACCCGGACGTAGCCCTTGGCGTCGACGAGGTCCGGGCTGCCCGCGAGGAACTCCTGGCCGAGGAACGGCGGCACCACCATGGCGAAGGCGAAGGGGAGCACCTCGCCGTCGCCGAGCACGAGCGCCCCGTCGTCGACGTGGTCGATCGGGGTGGCCAGGCGGGTCTCGATGCCCTCCTTCTTGAGGAACATCCCGAGCAGCGCCTCGCCGTGCGGCAGTCCGCCGATCCCGAAGTGGCCGAGGAACGGCTCGGCGCTGACGTAGGTGAGCTTCACGTCCTTGTGCAGCCCGGCCTTGCGGAGCTGGTGGGAGGTGTTGAAGAGGAACTCGTACGCCGCGCCGAAGCAGCCGGCGCCCTGGGTCGCGGCCACGACCACGTCGCCGGGGTTGTCCAGGAACTTCTGCCACGCCAGCGCGGTCCGCTCGGCCTCGGGAAGGGTGGTGATCGTGTGCGCGTTCTCCGTGAAGCCGGGCACCACGTCGTCCTGGTTGCGGTAGCCGGTGGCGATCACGAGGTGGTCGTAGCCGAGGGCCTGGCCGTCGTCGAGGGTGACGAGGCGGGCGACCGGGTCCACCGCGGTCGCCGCGGCCAGCACGAACTGGACCCCGTGGTCCTCCAACGTGGGCACCACGTCGAAGGTGAGGTCGTCACGGTCGCGCTTGCCGAAGGGCAACCAGATCAGGCTGGGGGTGAAGAGGAACTTCCGGTCGGGGCTGACGACGGTGACGTCGACGTCGCCGTGCAGCTCGTGGCGGACCGCCAGCGCCGCCGTGAGTCCGGCGAAGTTGGTGCCGAGGACGAGGACCTTCTTGCGCATCGCGCACCTCCGGGTGGGAACGACCTACCTCCTTCGTACCCAGCCCACCGGGCTCGGAGCAGGGCAGATGTGCCCGGACATGGCGCCGAAGGTCCCCGTTGCGGCCACCCCGTCCCGCCGCCGGTCAGTCCTGGACCGCCTTGGCGATCGCGATGCAGCGGGTGATCCACTCCCGCTCCTCCGCGTCGAGGCCGCGGCCGGCGCGCTCGGCGTCCTGCACCGACCAGTGCGCGTTGAGGACCATCCGCAGGACCACCCAGTCGCGCGCCCGGTCCTCGTCGAGGCCGGCCGCGTCCACCACGGCGTGGAAGCGCCGGCGCACCCCGTCGCGGACCGACCACCCACCGAGCGACAGCTCGTCCCAGCGGTTCCACAGCAGCGGCGCCGGCTCGTAGTGGGGGTCGCCGTCCATCGGCTTGGGGTCGATCGCCAGCCACGGCTCGCGGTCGGCGGCCAGCACGTTGGCGTAGTGGAGGTCGCCGTGGACCAGGGTGCCGGTGCTCCCCCGGTCCGCCACCAGGTCGCGGGCCAGCGACAGCACCTGCTCGACCAGCCGGCGTGGGACGGGTGCGTTGCGCGGCATGGTGGCGAGGGCGGCGGCCCACTGCTCGACGTACGAC
>NZ_JBFUMD010000093.1:0-9599 GCF_054049555.1 Nocardioides sp. P5_C9_2 | reverse complement strand
GGCTTCTCGTCCGCGTGCCGCATCCACATCACGCGCTGCGCGAAGGGGATCTCGATCCCCTCGAGGTCGAAGCGGGCCTTGATCCGCTGGCGCATCTCGCGGGCCACGGCCCACTGCTCGAGCGGCGCGGTCTTCAGCGCGACCCGCAGCACGACGGCGTCCGGGGTGAGGTCCTGCACGCCCCACACGGACGGCTCCTCGATGACCCGGCCCTTGAAGTCCTCGTCCAGCCACAGGTCGTGGGCCACGTCGGCCAGCACCCGCTGCACGCGCGCGATGTCCTCGCCGTACGCCACGTTGATGTCCAGCACGGTGCGCGCCCAGTTCTGGCTCATGTTGCCCACACGCAGGATCTCGCCGTTGCGGACGTACCAGACGGTGCCGTTGACGTCGCGGAGCCGGGTGACGCGCAGGCTGACCGCCTCGACCGTCCCGACCGCCTCCCCGAGGTCGACCTCGTCGCCGACGCCGTACTGGTCCTCGAAGATCATGAAGATGCCGGACAGGAAGTCCGAGACCAGGCTCTGGGCGCCGAAGCCCAGCGCCAGGCCCAGGATGCCGGCGCTGGCGATGATCGGGGCGATGTTGACGCCGATCTCGCTGAGCATCATCGTCACGACGACCGCCAGGATGATCCCGGTGACGATGCTCTTGAGCAGGGTGCCCATGGTCTGGGCGCGTTGCACCCGCCGGGTGGCGCCGGCGGCCTCGTGCAGGTTCAGGGCGGTGCCCACCTTGCCGCCGGTGACCGCCCGGCTCAGCCGGTCGGGGAGCATCCCGGTCTCGGCGCGCCGGACGAGACGGTCGATGACCCGGTGCAGGACCCACCGGACGACCAGTCCCATGAGGGCGAGGCCGAGCAGGGCGAGGGGCTTGCCGACCACCCAGTCGGCCACGTTCGCGGCCACCGTGCTGTCGGTCTCGGAGTAGACGAAGTTGCAGATGGATGCGTCGTCGGGGCAGGGGCCGTTGAGCGAGAGCATCGGGCCAGTATGGCGATCTGAGCGGTCAACCCAAGTCCTCGCGACGGCGTGTGACCGATCCGACGGGAGGACCCGACGGCCGCGGGAGCGGGAGCGGATATCGTGTCTCCCGTGATCACGTCCGAGCCCTCGTCCAGCATCTCCGTCCGACGGCGTTCGCGCCGCCTGGCCCGCGCTGCGGCGGTCTCCGCCGGCCTGGCCGTGGTGGCACTCGYGGCCCCGGCGCACGCGGACGTCCCCGAGGGCTGGAGCGACCCCGAGCAGGTCGACACGCTGCAGGCGGTCATGCTGCTCGTCGGTGTCCCGCTGTTCCTCTTCGTGGCGATCGTGGTCCTCACCTACCTCCCGGCGATGATCCGGGGGGAGAAGCTCACCCCCGGTGCGGCCGACGACCAGTGGTTCGGGGGCCCGCGCCAGGGCGCCAAGGAGCTCGAGTCCGGCGCCACCCACGACGAGACCGGTGGAGCCCGTGGCCGCTGGTGACAGTCGCACCCGCGAGCTGAGCTCGCGGGAGAGCGCGGAGATCGACCGCTCCATCCGCGCCGCCGAGGCGCTGTGCCGCTTCGAGTTCTCGGTCTTCATCGGCGCGGTCGAGGGCGACTCGCGCGCCTACGCCCGACGCCTGCACGCCAGCCTGGTGGCGCCGTCCCGCAGCCTGATGCTGCTGGTCGACCCGACGGCCCGGGTCATCGAGGTGGTCACCGGCACGGAGG
The DNA here is from genome assembly GCF_054049555.1 of Nocardioides sp. P5_C9_2. Classification (NCBI taxonomy): domain Bacteria; kingdom Bacillati; phylum Actinomycetota; class Actinomycetes; order Propionibacteriales; family Nocardioidaceae; genus Nocardioides; species Nocardioides sp. P5_C9_2. The sequence continues at coordinate 7,903 of NZ_JBFUMD010000093.1, read as the reverse complement.
TGCGCCGTCACCTGACCGACCCCGAGGTCGAGCTGGCCGTCCTGCAGCTGGAGTCGGACTTCGTGGCCGGCGACTTCGTGGGTGGCCTCACCCGGGGCATCGCGATGCTCGCCGAGCACGCCCGGCCGCAGCACACCCTGCACGCCGGCTGACCGACGTACCGACGCCCGACGCCCGACTCGCGGGGAGCGGTGAGCCACCCACATTCCCGCCGCTGATCTCGTGGCTGGATCACCGCCGCCTCGGCGCGTCCCCCCGACATGCCGACAGGGCGGTGAATCACCCACGTTCCCCGTCCGGGAAATGTGGCTGAGTCACCGCCCTGTCGGATGGGTCAGCGGGCGTCGCGCTCCTGGGCGGCCAGGGCCCGGGCGATGTCGGCGCGTGCCTCGCCGACGTAGCGCACCGCACCCGTGGGCGCGTCGGGCGACGCGGCGAGCCACTCGTCGAGGCGGGCGACCACCTCGGGGGAGCCGACGGCCAGCGGGAAGCCGTACTCGAGCACCACCGAGGCCTTGTGGAAGCCCAGCGTGTCGATGACCGTGGGGGCCGCCTCGAGGAACTCCTCGACGTACGGCGCCACGACCTCGTCCTGGTCGGAGCGGAAGATGGAGAAGACCATCTCCCGGGAGGTCTCGTTCGGCGTGGTCGGGTCGAGGATGGCCGACCAGCCGGCGGCCTTGGCCTCGGCGGTGGGCTGGGCGACGCGGGCGGCGGCGGCCTTCTCCTTGCCGGAGATGGTGTTGTCGCGCCCCAGCTCCTCGTCGATCCCGGCCTCGCCGATGCGCCCGCCGCGCGCCAGCGCGGTGATCAGCTCCCAGCGGATGTCCTGGTCGACCGCGAGACCCTCGACGGCGAAGGAGCCGTCGAGCAGGCCCTGGAGGTCGTCGTACGCCGCATCGCTGCGGGCGGCCGCGGCGTAGGCCCGGGCGAAGGTCAGCTGGTGGTCGCTCCCGCTCTCGGCGTCGAGGAACAGGCCGCGCAGGCCCTGCTCCCACTCGGCCTTGAGGGCGGCCCGGTGGGCCGGGGCCGAGTAGCGGTTGACCGCCATCGCGGCCATGGTCGGGATCCGCGTGACACCCCACGAGTCGGTCTCCGAGCCGATGTTGGCCAGCACGAGGCGGACCCAGTCGGAGGTCGCCATCTCGGCGTCGCGGGTCATGTCCCAGGCGGCACCCCAGACGAGGGCGCGGGCCAGCGAGTCCTCGACGCGGGAGAGGCCGTCGATCACCGTGGCGAGCGAGCGCTCGTCGAGGCGGATCTTGGCGTAGGCGTGGTCCTCGTCGTTGAGCAGCAGCAGCGCGGGCTGCTGGGTGCCGACGAGCGCCGCGACCTCGGTCGACGCGCCCTCGACGTCGACCTCGAGGTACTCGCGACGGACCAGCGCGCCGCCGGCGTCGGCGTCGTACAGGCCGATGCCGAGGCGGTGGCGGCGCAGGGTCGGCCAGTCCGGGTGGGCGGTCTGGGTGACCGAGAACGACGTGTAGCTGCCGTCGGCGTCGAGCTCGAAGGCCGGAGCGAGCGTGTTGACGCCGGCCGTCTGCAGCCACTCCTGAGCCCACGAGGTGAGCTCGCGGCCCGAGGACTTCTCCAGCGCGGCCAGCAGGTCGGAGAACTCCGTGTTGCCGAAGGCGTGGTCCTTGAAGTACTGCCGGATGCCGGCGACGAAGGCGTCCAGCCCGACCCACGCGACCAGCTGCTTGAGCACCGAGGCGCCCTTGGCGTAGGTGATCATGTCGAAGTTGACCTCGACGGCGTGCAGGTCGACGTTGTCGGCGGCGATCGGGTGCGTCGAGGGCAGCTGGTCGGCGCGGTAGCCGGTCTGCTTGCGAGCGTTGGCGAAGCCGGTCCACGCGTCGGTGTACTCGGTGGCCTCGGCCTCGCACCAGTAGCAGGCCCACTCGGCGAACGACTCGTTGAGCCAGAGGTCGTCCCACCACCTCATGGTGACGAGGTCACCGAACCACATGTGCGCCATCTCGTGGGTGATCACGGAGGCGCGGAACTCGAAGAACGAGCGCGACTGGCGCGAGCGGGGGAGGTACTCGTCGCGCAGGGTCACGCAGCCGGCGTTCTCCATCGCGCCCATGTTGTACTCCGGCACGTAGAGCTGGTCGTACTTGTGGAACGGGTAGGGGAAGTCGAACTTCTCCTCGAAGAACTCGAAGCTCTGCTTGGTGAGCTCGACGAGCACGTCGGTGTCCATGTACTCGACCAGCGACTGGCGGCAGTAGTGGCCGAGCGGGATCTTGCCGAACTTGCCCTCGTACATGTCGAGGACCTCGTGGTACTCGCCGGCGACGATCGCGGTGATGTACGTCGACATCCGCTCGGTCGCCGGGAAGGTCCACACGGCCGTGCCGTCACCCTGCGCCACCGGCTCGGGGGTCGGCGCGTTGGAGACGACCTTCCAGGCCTCCGGCGCGGTCACGGTGAACGTGAAGGTGGACTTGAGGTCGGGCTGCTCGAAGGTGGTGAACACGCGGCGCGCGTCCGGCACCTCGAACTGGCTGTAGAGGTAGACCCGGTCGTCGGCGGGGTCCACGAAGCGGTGCAGGCCCTCGCCGGTGTTGGAGTAGGTGCAGTCCGCGCGCACGACGAGCGTGTTGTCGGTCTGCAGGTCGTCGAGGGCGATGCGGCTGTCGGCGTACGCCGTCGCGGGGTCCAGCGAGCGCCCGTTGAGGGTGATCTCGTGGACGGTCGCGTCGACGAGGTCGGCGAAGGTCGCGCTCCCCGGCTCCCGGCAGGTGAAGGTGATCGTGGTCGTCGACCCGAAGGTCCCTCTCTCATCAGGCTCAGGGCTGGTCGTGAGGTCGAGGTCCACGGCGTACGACGTGACGTCCAGGAGGGCGGCGCGGGTGGCGGCCTCGTCCCGGGTGAGGTTGGTTCCAGGCATGTCGGTCATCCAACCACCCGCCGTCAACGGGAATCGCGCGACCCGGCGTGTGGTTGATTGTGGTCATGACGAAGGCAGACTTCTGGTTCGACCCGCTGTGCCCGTTCGCCTGGATCACCTCGCGGTGGATCCTGGAGGTCGAGCAGCAGCGCGACATCGACGTCACGTGGCACGTGATGTCCCTGGCGTACCTCAACAAGGACAAGGACATCCCCGACAGCTACCGCGCGATGCTCGAGCCGGCCTGGGGCCCGGTGCGGGTCTGCATCGCCGCCGAGCAGCGCTACGGCAACGAGCGCCTGCTCGACCTCTACACCGCGATGGGCAACCGCATCCACCTCCAGAAGGCCGACCTGGACCGGGACATGGTCGCGGCCGCGCTCGCCGAGGCGGGGATGGACGCCGACCTGGTCGACGCCATGGACGACACCTCCCTCGACCAGGCGGTCGCGCACTCCCACCACGAGGGGATGGACGCGGTCGGCGACGACGTCGGCACGCCGACCATCCACATCGAGGGCGCGGCGTTCTTCGGGCCGGTGCTCAGCAAGATCCCCCGTGGCCAGGACGCCGTGGACCTGTGGGACGGCGCGGTGGCCGTGGCCAGGTTCCCGTACTTCTACGAGCTCAAGCGCAGCCGCACCGGAGACCTCGACTTCACCTGACACCTAGCCGCTGCTGGCGGTGGTCGCGGCGATGCTCGCCGTGACCGCCGCCGCGATCGCCGCCTGGGCGGCGGCCACCGCGTCCTTGACGGCCTTGGCCGCCCAGGCGCCGTCGGCGATCGCCTTCGCGCGGGCCTTCACCTCGCGGACCGGCACGTCGCCGCGGTCGACGACCTTGTGGGCGTGGTCGATCGCCGAGAGCAGCGCGACGAGGGCCGAGGTCCGCTGGTCCGGGGTGAGGCCCTGGACCAGCACCCCCTGCAGCAGTGCGCGCACCGACTCCTCGTGGCGTGCGTCGCGGGCCGGCCACGTCGTGTGCGGGAACAGCCCGAGCACCTTGCCGTCGCGGCGCTCCACCAGACCGCGGGCGGCCAGGCGGTCGAGCAGCACCTCCTTGGTGCCCTTGCCGAGACGGGCGACGAGGTCCTGCGCGGTGCGCGGCTTCTCGGCCACCCGGGCCATCGCCGCGTCGAGCACGGGCTCGCCGAGCGGCGTACCGACCGCGACGACCTTGGCGGTGCTCCAGCGACTCGACCTCTCGCTCACCTCGACGCGCCCGGCGATCGCCAGCTCGAGGAGCAGTGCGCCCCCGAGCAACGGCTGGACCTTGTCGGAGGCCGCCAGCGTCCCCCGCTCGTCGTCGAGCAGGAGCAGCAGGAGGTCCTCGGCGATGAGTGTCTGCATGACGACGACGCTAGCGACCGCCGGAGGCGTGCTGGCGGAGGCTCACTAGGATTCGTGGCATGACCCATGTCCTCTCCGCAGTCGCCTGGCCCTACGCCAACGGCCCGCGCCACATCGGCCACGTCGCCGGTTTCGGCGTGCCCTCCGACGTCTTCTCCCGCTACATGCGGATGGCGGGCCACGAGGTCCTGATGGTCAGCGGCACGGACGAGCACGGCACGCCGATCCTCGTCACCGCCGACAAGGAGGGCGTCAGCGCCAAGGACCTGGCCGACAAGAACAACGCGGTCATCGTCACCGACCTCGCCGACCTGGGTCTCTCCTACGACCTCTTCACGCGCACCACGACCGGCAACCACTACGGCGTCGTGCAGGAGATGTTCCGGACCGTGCTGGCCAACGGCTACATGGTCGAGCAGACCACGCAGGCCGCCATCTCCCCGTCGACGGGCCGCACCCTGCCCGACCGCTACATCGAGGGCACCTGCCCGATCTGCGGGTACGGCGACGCGCGCGGCGACCAGTGCGACAACTGCGGCAACCAGCTGGACGCCACCGACCTGATCAACCCCCGGTCGAAGATCAACGGAGAGACCCCGAGCTTCGTCGACACCCAGCACTTCCTCCTCGACCTCCCGGCGCTCGCCGACGCTCTCTCGGAGTGGCTCGACGAGCGCGAGGCCAGCGGCACCTGGCGGCCCAACGTCATCAAGTTCAGCCAGAACATCCTCAAGGAGATCCGGCCGCGCGCGATGACGCGCGACATCGACTGGGGCATCCCGGTGCCGGGCTGGGAGGACCAGCCGACCAAGCGCCTCTACGTCTGGTTCGACGCRGTGATCGGCTACCTCTCCGCCTCGATCGAGTGGGCGCGCCGCTCAGGCGATCCCGAGGCGTGGCGCAGGTGGTGGAACGACCCGGACGCGCTGTCGTACTACTTCATGGGCAAGGACAACATCGTCTTCCACTCCCAGATCTGGCCCGCGGAGCTGCTCGCCTACAACGGCCAGGGCTCACGGGGTGGGGAGCCGGGGGACTACGGCGTCCTCAACCTGCCGACCGAGGTGGTCTCGTCGGAGTACCTCACGATGGGCGACCAGCAGTTCTCCACCTCGCGTGGTCACGTGCTGTACGTCGGTGACTTCCTGGCCCGCTACGGCCCCGACGCGCTGCGCTACTTCATCTGCGCGGCCGGGCCGGAGACCTCCGACGCGGCCTTCACGTGGGCCGAGTTCGTCACCCGCAACAACTCCGAGCTCGTGGCGGGCTGGGGCAACCTGGTCAACCGCACCGCCACGATGATCGCCAAGAGCTTCGGCGAGATCCCGGCGCGCGGCGAGCTCGAGCCGGTCGACGAGGCGGTCCTGACCGCCGTCCGCACGGGCTTCGACACGATCGGCGACCTGCTCGGCCACCACCGGCTGCGGGCCGGCATCGCCGAGGCGATGCGGGTGGTCGGAGAGGTCAACAAGTACCTCACCGTCACCGAGCCGTACAAGATGAAGGACGACTCGCAGCGCGAGCGCCTCGCGACCGTCCTCCACGTGGCGGCCCAGTGCGTCTCCGACTGCAACCTCCTCCTCGCGCCGTTCCTGCCGCACGCCGCCAACAAGGTGCACCTGGTCCTCGGCGGCGAGGGCGAGCTCATGCCGATGCCACGCATCGAGCAGGTGGAGGAGCTCGAGCCCGACAACGGCGCGGGCCTGGTCTCCTACCCCGTGATCACCGGCGACTACTCCGCCACCCCCGCCTGGGAGTCGCGTCCGGTGACGGTGGGCGCGAAGGTCGACAAGCCGACGCCCGTCTTCACCAAGCTGGACCCCTCGGTCGTCGAGGAGGAGCTGGCCCGCGTTGGCGGCTGAGGTCGAGCTGCGTACCGCCTCCGCCGACTCGGCGGAGTCGCTGCGCCTGCTCGCGGACTACGAGGCCGAGCTCGTCTCGCTCGGAGTGGTCCTCAACCACGGCTGGGCCGGCGGGGTGACCCCCGAGCAGCTGCGCGCGCCGTACGGCGCCTGGCTCGTGGGCTGGCGTGGCGATGAGGCGATCGCCTGCGGGGGCGTGCGCCTGCTCTCCCCGGGCGTCGGCGAGGTCAAGCGCATGTACCGTCGGCCCGTGGCGGCGGGCTGGCCCGGCGACTCGTGGCGCGGCTGGAGGCCGAGGCGGTCGCGCTCGGGGCCACGGTGGTCCGCCTCGACACCGGGCGGGACATGGCACCGGCGGTCGCGCTCTACCGCTCGTCGGGCTACCGCGAGGTCGACGACTACAACGGCAACCCCGACGCCGGCTGGTGGTTCGAGAAGTCGCTCGGCCCGTGAGCATCACGCTCCACTTCCACCCCGACTGGCCGCACGGCGACACGACCCCGGGAGGTCCGCGCGAGGCGTCACCGCGGGCCCGCGGTGCACGCTTCTGTCGATGACCGGATTGCCCGACTGTGCCGCACCACGCCTCGGGCACCTCGTCGGCGCGATCCAGCGCGACGGAAGTGCCCGGTCAGCGCGATCCAGCGCGACGGAAGTGCCCGGTCAGCGCGGGGTCGTCGCGGCCGTCACCAGCGCCTCGGCGGCCGCCCGCGCGGCCACCGGGGCGTCCGGCCGGGCGTCGAGGGCACCGCTGGCCAGCCCGCCGTCCAGCAGGAGGGTGAGGGTGCGAGCCAGGCCCGCGGGGTCGGATGCGCCCGCCCCGTCTGCCAGCCCGGTCAYCCAGGAGCGCACGGCCTCCTTGTGCGCCAGCGTCCGGTCGTGGACGCGACTGCCGGCCGGGGTCTCCGCGGCGGCGTTGATGAAGGCGCAGCCGCGATAGCCGTCGCGCCGGCAGGCGTTGCCGAGGGCGTCGAAGGCACCCACGAGCTGGGACGCGGGATCGGGGCCCGCCGCGGCGGCCGCGGCATGGAGCTGGCCGGTCCAGGCGTCGTCGACGCGGTCGAGGTAGGCCAGCACCAGGTCGTCCTTGGCGGGGAAGTGCCGGTAGAACGTCGCCTTCGCCACGCCTGACTCGGCGATGATCCGGTCGATCCCGACCCCACGGATGCCGTGGGCGTAGAAGAGCGCGAACGCGGTGGTGAGGATCCGCTCGCGCGCGGACGGGAGGGGGCCGGTGGTCGCCATGAGGTGATCGTACCGTCGCAGCAGACAGATCTGTCTGCTAACGTGGGCCTCAGGTAGACAGACCTGTCTGCAATCACGATCCTTGGAGGGACCCATGAAGTACGCAGTCCTCGGCACCGGCACGGTCGGTCGCACCGTCGCGGCCCGCCTGGCCGAGCTCGGCCACGACGTCGTCGTCGGCACCCGGGACCCCGACGCCACGCTGGCTCGCACGGACGGCGACGCGCCGTACGCCACCTGGGCCGCCGAGCACGCCGACGTCGCGCTCGCGACCTTCGCGGACGCGGCCGCCGGGGCCGAGGTCGTGGTCCACGCGGGCAGCGGCGGGGCCGCGATCGACCTGCTGTCGTCGGCCGGCGCGGAGCACCTGGCCGGCAAGGTGCTGGTCGACATCAGCAACCCGCTCGACTTCTCGGCCGGCTTCCCGCCCACCCTGTTCGTCAAGGACACCGACTCGCTCGCGGAGCGGATCCAGCGGGCGTTCCCCGATGCTCGCGTCGTCAAGACGCTCAACACGCTCACGGCCGAGCTGATGGTGCGCCCCGCCCTGC
>NZ_JBFUMD010000092.1:0-9697 GCF_054049555.1 Nocardioides sp. P5_C9_2 | reverse complement strand
GCTCTCAGTCTTCCAGGGCGGGTGGACGCTGATGTCGGCAGAGGCGGTCGTCGGCGACGACGATGCGCCTCCCGGCGAGGTGCTCGACACCATCGGTCGGCTCGTCGAACGGTCGATGGTCGTCGTCGAGCCCGGCGCGACGAGCCGCTACCGGATGCTCGAGACGTTGCGTCAGTACGCCGCCGAACGACTCCACGAGTCCGGGCAGACAGTCGAGGTGGCACGCCGTCACGCCGCCTACTTCCAAGGCGTCGTTGAGCACGCAGAAGTCGCATTGCGAGGCCATGAGCAACGGCAGACGCTGCAGTGGCTCCACGACGAGCAACCCAACATCCGCACCGCGCTGGCGTTCCTCAGCGGCCCCAGCGGAGACCACGACGCCGCCCTGACCATGGCCGGCTCGCTGGGCATGTTCTGGCACCTGGGCCGCCACCTCGAGGGCCGCCTCGTTCTGTCGCGGCTGGTGGAGGGACCCGACGGGTCACCGGCAGCACGAGCTCTGGCGCTGCAAGCAGTGTCGATCGTCGAACGCCCGCGAGGCTGCCTCGTTCACCCCAACCCACGATGCGCGGAAGCGGCATCGGAAAGCCTGGCGCTGTTCGAGGAACTCGGCGACACCTGGCATGCAGCCCTCTCACGAGTGCTCCTCGCGGTGGAGGGAGTCACCGGCAAGGAGCCGGAACGGTCACAAGCGCTGCTGGCATCCGCTGAGAAGCAGTTCAACGTCGACGGCGACCCATGGGGGCCAGCGGTCATCGCGTTCGTACGCATGGAGACCGCGGTCAAGGCCGGCGACGTCGAGACTGCCCTCCGGGTGGGACGCACCACGGCCGCCGCGTTTCGACAGCTCGGCGACGCGTGGGGGCTGTCCGCCACCCTCTACCACCTCGGTTGGGGGCTGCGGCTGTTCGGCCGGTTCGCAGACGCAGCACGCGCCCTCGAGGAAGCCATCGACGTCTCACGAGGCGCCGGGTTGTGGAACACAGCGCAATGGGCGCTCGCCGACCTGGCCATCTTGAAGGTGCACCTCGGTGACCACGCGACCGCGAAACAGCTCTTCGACGAGGCGGCGTCCGCCTCCCGGGAGATCGGCGACGGCGCAGGTGAAGTGCTCGCAGGGTACGGCTACGGCCTGCTCGCCCACGTCGCCAGCGACTGGGGCACCGCTCGAAAGCACTACCTGGTCGCGGTGGACGCGTTCTTCCACCTCGGCACCCCCGTGTACGAAGGCATTGTGCTCGCCGGCTTGGGACGATGCGATGAGGCCGACGGAGACGCCCGTTCCGCTCGCTCCCGCTACGAGGAGGCGCTAGAGGTGGGTCGCCGTCTCGGTGAGCCGGGTGTGACCGCCTCCGCACTCGAAGGGCTGGCGCGAGTCATTTTAGACGCGGGTGACCGCGCCGCCGCTGCCGCGCACTTCAGTGAAGCGGCCGAGCTGCGGCAACGGTTCAACCGCCCGCCGCCGCCGCACGAGCGCGCCGATCTTGCACACTTCGCGCCGGCGCTTTAGGGCAGCGGACGGGTGACCGCGTCGACTGCGAGCCCGAACCAGCCGACGCTGCAAATACGTTCGGCGGGTGGATGTTCAGGCCGATCCGCACTGCGCGGTGGCTGTGGTCCCTCTCCCTCGACAACGATGTTGTGACACGCTTGTTCGGCACGTTGCCCGGGTGGACGAAGGAAGGGGTGCGGGGGCACGGCTACATAGGACCTGGGCGGCGTTCCAGCCGAGCGCCATCAGACCGTCCTGCATGCCGAAGAAGGCCGATGGTGTTTGGCGCTCACAAACGTCCGGATCTGCCCCGATGAGTGGAACCGCCGACGGCACTGCGGGCACGCAAGCCAGCCCAGCGCACCTCCCCGTGGGGCCGCTCTTGTAGGCGTTGGCTGCCTTGAGGTCCCAGCGACGTCGAGGTCGGTTCCCGGCCGGGGCGCAGCACGTGCGCGCCGCCGGCCTAGGTCCGCAGCGCCGCCCAGGTGTCGACGCTCGTCCACTCGCCCTTGAACCAGTCAGCGGCGATGTTGCGTCCTTCGTGCCGAAATCCAAGCCGCCGGAACAGCCGGGCGACTGGCTCGTTGCGCGCATCGGTGACAGCGAACACCCGATGGGCGCCCTGCGCGTCGAAGAGCCCGCCGATCACAGCACCCAGCGCCTCGGTGGCGTACCCCGAGCCGTGGGAGGCTGGCGCGATCGTGACCCCGACCTCGTAGCTGTCGGGCTGCTCGGCGAGCGCGTGTACGGCGACGTCACCGACCAGCGTGCCGTCGCGTCGAACGGCGATCTGCAGCCACCGCCCGGACTTGGACTCGATCGAGCTGGGCTGGGAGGCGATGAGGTTGTCCGCGTCTGCTTCGGAGAAGTCCGGGGTCCAGCTCTGCCAGCGTGCCACCTCCGGGATACGGCGATACGCAACAAAGGCGGCGCGGTCCGGGTGTGTGAGCGGTGCGAGCTCCAGTCGCTCGGTGAGGATGGGGAACGTCAGCACGATCGAACCCTGTCTGTAGTTGCGGCTCGTGGCCTGCGAAGGAGACGTGCGTCAGACCGCGCAGCCGACCCGGTGCGGCTAGCGAGGTTGGAGCCCATCAGCGGACGTGGCAAGCGGTGCCGAAGCGCGACCCCGACGAGACTGCCAAGGGCAGGTGCCTCGGGCACCCGATGAGGTGGCGTGGTTCAACGCCGCCCCGGGGAGCGGACGTCCGGGCGGGGCAGGTGTATGCCGGCGGCGATCCCACGGCGGGCTGAACGGTCGCCTGCTCCCATTCTGAGCTCACCGCGCGAGACTAGACGCACAGCGGGCTGAGAGGCCACGCATTTGCTTCGCGGGAGCGCTCCTATCGACCACGTTGCGCCGGCGGTGCCATGGCGCCGCCCGACTACACACGTCTGACCGCACACTTCTGCCGCGATGAGTGCACGCATTCTTTCGTTCGGCGATCCGCACTAGCCTCAGTCCGTGTCCCAGAAGTCAGATCGTCAGCAAGCTCGCGAGGCGGTGGCGACCTACCAAGAGGCGGAGCTCGCCGAACTCGTTGCGCACGTAGCCGAGGCGATTGACCGGTTCCGCAGCGGCGAACTCAAGACCTTCGACGTCGACGAGGTCTTGTTCCAGTACTCCCGCGCCGCGAAGGAACTCTGGAAGTTCTGCAACTTCGCAACGTCCAGGTGACCGCGGGTCAGCTGCACGGAGCTCCGCCGATCGACTGGTGGGAACCCGGGACACCGAGACGCGCAAGACGTCCCGTCGATGAAGTACCGACCAGCGAACTTGAGTGACAGCCACGCGGCCGAACGTGCGACATTCCGCCGCGAAGAACCTGCGCTCGCCGACCGCGATTGGGCTCAGCCCTTGGTGAACAGCATCTCCCAGTTCATGGCCCAGGTCCGGCCGTCGTCGTACGAGAACGACTGCTTCCAGACTGGCTCGTCTGGTTCATCGGCCATCCATTCGAAGCGGACCAAGACGTGCCGACCGCCGATGGTGTCCGACGCGTCGAAGACGCCATGATTGCCAGCGAAGCGGCCCACTACGGGCGTGTCCAGAACGCCGGGAGCCCGCGTCGAGCTCCACCAGATCCGCCAGGCCTGATCGCTGGGGTCGAACAGTCGTAGCGTGAATCCCTCGAAGGGTGCGMCACCGTCCGCCGGAGCGGCTACCGTCATTTGGTCGATGTGACCGATCCCGAGAAGGATCGGCGAGACGACGCTGAACGCGTCGAACTCGACCCAGTCCTCGCAGGCGGGGTCGGTGACGTCGATGAGTTTGCGGTTACGGACGCGCCAATCGCCGAAGATGAAGTCGAAGTCATGCTGTGACGAGGTCATGTCGGGGACCGTATCGGCGACGACCGACAACCACCGCTCGAACCGCAGGAGCAACTCTGTTGCGTCGCTCCGCCGCTTGTGGGTCAGTCGAACTTCACAAACGCCCGCAGGGACCTACAACGTGTAGCAACACGAGCACGCTGAGCGCTGCAGGTGTGGCACATGCAATCTCGCCCCAGAGCTCGAGCGACCGGTGAAGCGCACTGGACCAGCCGTGCGACCTCGATAGCCTTCAACCCATGCCCATCAAGCTCGAGAACGTGGGGATCGCAGTCCGCGATCTCGAAGCGACGATCGCCTTCTTCACCGACCTGGGACTGACCGTCCTCGGCCGCGACACGGTGAGCGGGGAATGGACCGACACGGCCGTCGGTCTCGACGGCAACCACGCCAAGATCGCGATGCTCCAGACGCCGGACGGCAACGGCCGCCTCGAGCTCTTCGAGTACATCCATCCCGACGCGATCGAGACGGAGCCCACCCTGCCCAACGAGATCGGCATGCACCGCGTGGCCTTCTCGGTCGACGACATCGACGATGCCCTCGAGATCGCCGCGAGGCACGGCTGCCACCCGCTGCGCGGCGTGGCGACGTACGAGAACGTCYACAAGCTCACCTATCTCCGCGGCCCCAGCGGCATCCTCGTCATGCTCGCTGAGGAGCTGCAGAACGGCTGATCCCTCCTCGCCGCCCTCGGCGCAACCATCGCCGGGCGGCCTGCTGACCGGTGTGGCGTCTGCGCCCGAGCGGATGGGACGACTGTTCCGGGGGCGCTTCCAGACGGTGGCCGTGACCGGCATGACCGGGGTCGGCAAGACCGAGCTGGCGAAACGGCTGGCAAGGCGTACCTCGGCCCAGCAGATCGGCGCCATGGTGGACGCCCTCGCGGTCCGGCTCGCCCAGCTCAGCGGTCACGTCTGACGACCCTCATCCCTGGTACGGCGGCGCGACGCCCCACCCCCACCGTGGAGTGGGAGCGTGCTCGACGGGTGCGGCCCCGGGCTGCGAGTTCTCCATGGCGAGCCGGGTGCCCCACTCGAGGTAGCCGATGATGGCCGCCCGGAACTCGGGGTCGGCGGGCAGCCCTGCCTCGTCGGCCGCGAGGCTCATCGTGGCGGCGAACCGATGACGCTGCGCCGGCGTGATGGCCAACCCGAGGTGGTGACGGAGCATCGACTCGTATCCACCGTGCTGCTGGGTATAGGTGTCCGGACCGCCCAGCACCTCGGCCCACCAGGCCGCGACGTGCTCGCGGTGGTGCACCGAGACCCCGCCCGGGAAGAAGCCGGACAGGGCGTCGTCGGCCTCCACGCGGTCGTAGAAGCAGTCGATCATCCGGCGCAGCGGCACCAGACCGCCCGCCCAGGCGTACAACGTGGGCAGCTCCGGCTGGCTGGCGTCGCTCATGACCTCAGTAGACCCCGGACACCTCCGCACACGCGATCGTCGGAGGGGCGACCCGGGCCGGGCGTCAGTCGGTGGCGAGCTCGTCGTCGACGTACACCGGTCGGGAGACGCGCAGCCCGGCCCAGGTGAAGGGGACGACGGTGGCCATCAGCAGCAGGATGGGGATGGTCCAGCTGTCGGTGGCGGCGTGCAGGACGCCGACGAGCACGGGGCCGACCGCCGCGAGCAGGTAGCCGACCGGCTGGACGAAGCCGGACAGCCGGGCCGTGACGGCGTGGTCGCGGGTCCGGGCGGTGAGCATCGCGATCGTCGTGGGGAACGCGAAGCCGGAGAAGCCGAGCAGCAGCGCCCACAGCCACGGCAGGGTCGCCGGGGCCAGGAGGAGCCCGGAGTAGCCCGCGAGGAGGGCCACGCTGAAGGAGGCCATCCACGGCGTCAGGTTGGGTGAGCGGGCGATCACCGTCGGCATCATCAGCGCACCGACGATGCCGAACGCCGTGAGCATCGCCTGCATGGCGCCCGCGGCCGAGGGGGAGAGGCCGGCGTCGCGGTAGATCTGGGGCAGCCAGCCGAACTGCACGTAGGCGTGCATCGACTGCACAGCGAAGAGGGTCGCCATCGCCACGGCCGTGCGGGAGTGGAAGATCCGCAGGGTCGGGTCGGCGGCGGGGTTCTCCTCCGCCGGCGTCAGGGAGCGCTCCCGGAAGGCCAGCCACGCCCAGATCGGCAGCGCCGTCAGCGCCACCAGTCCCCACATGGCCAGGGCCTGGCTCCAGCCGACCTCCGCGGCCACCGGCGCGGTGAGCGCGGAGCCGAGCGTGCCGCCGACGATGAGACCGGTGCCGTAGATCGTCGGCAGCAGCACGTTGCCGGACGACGGATGCGCCTTGATCCACGCCGGGACCAGCACGTTGCCCACCGCCATGCCGGACAGCGCGACCGCCGACAGGGCGAGGAACACCCAGGCGGTGTCGGTCTGGCTGCGCAGCAGCAGTCCCGCCGCGGCCAGGGCGACGCCGGCCGCGATGCCCGTCGTGATGCCGATCCGCCGCGCGATGCCCACGGCGGCCGCGCCGACGACCCCGAAGCACAGCCCGGGCAGCCCGGTGAGGATGCCGGCCACGCCGGAGCCGGTGCCGAGCCCGGCGGTGATCTCCTCCAGGACCGGCCCGACCGAGGAGGCGCCCGGCCTCAGGTTGATGGCGATCAGGACCGTGGCGACGATGGCCACCCCGCGGCCCATCGTCTTCTTGTGGTCCCGCGAGGGCTCCGTCGGGGCCTTCGCGGCAGGAGTGTGCACCTCAGCGAGCGTAGGTGAGCGCGGACGGCCGTCCGGACCCAGCCCGGGTGGCGCCGGGTCCGGCGCCTCAGGCACCGGACCGCAGCTCCACCGACACCTCGCCGAGGTCGGGTGCGACCACGTGCCACGACCCGCCACCGCTCACGTCGATCGGCGCGACCACCGAGCCGGTGATGACCACGTCGCCGACCGACAGTGCCGCCCCACATGACGCCAGGGTCGAGGCGGCCGAGGCCAGGACCGTCCCCGGCTCGCCCGTGAGGTCGAAGGGGGTCGAGGTCGACGCGACCACCTCGCCGTCGCGGGACACGCCGAAGGAGAGGCCGGCAGGCAGGACCCGGACGACCGGCCCGAGCAGCACGTGCCGGTGGAAGATGTTGCCGGYCAGCACCTCCTCGATGTCGGACGGGGGCGGGTCGAGGTCGGCGAGCTCGATCGCCACCGACCAGCCCGCCACGGCCGCCAGCGCCTCGTCCGGGGTGGCGTCGGCGGCCACGTCGGTGCCGAGGTGCGCGGCCACCTCCGCCTCCAGCATCGGCGCGGTCCATCCCGCGACGTCCACGTCCGCCCCGGAGGCCAGCCGCCGGTCGCCGGTGAGAAAGCCGACCAGGGGACGGTCGGTGCCGAAGCGGGCCAGCGCGGCGGGCGCCCCGAAGCCGAGCTTCCACCCCAGCGGCCCGCCGCCCGAGGAGTGGGCCGCGGCACGGGCGGCGAGCATCGCCGTCGTACCGGCCGTGATGCGTGGGTCGAGGCTCACGACGGGTCGTCGGGCGCGTCGTCGAAGGTGTCGTCGGGACCCGGCATCCCGTACCCCGCGGCGGCCAGCGACCCGGCGCCGCTCCAGCCCCAGATGAGCAGCACGTCCTCGTCGCCGGTGTTGACGAACCCGTGGAAGTTGCCGCGCGGGGTGAAGATGACGTCCCCTGCCTGCGACGGCTCGCGACCGGAGTTGGTGTGGATCTCGCCGCGACCCGACATCACCACGAGGAACTCGTCGGCGTGAGTGTGCAGGTGCCGGTCGTGCCGGGCACCGGGCGGCAGCACGGTCCGGCCCACGGTGAGGCCGTCGGAGCCGCCGCGCTCGGAGTTGATGAGGTACTGCACCTGCATGTCGACCCAGCCCTCCTCCTCGCGCAGGCCCTGCTCGAGGGGGACGTCGTCGACGGTGGTGCGGAAGGGCGGCCTCGCCTGCCCGGGCGTCGTCATCGGACCTCCACCCCCGCGGCCCGGCGGTAGACGTCGGCGACGCTGACCAGGAAGTCGCGGCCGGCCAGCTCGCTGCTGCGCGCGGCGCTGAGCATCTCGCTCGCCGCCGAGCAGGTCGGCAGCATGACGCCGAGGGTGCGGCCGAGCTCCTGGGCGAGGACCAGGTCCTTCTGCTGCAGCTCGACGTCGGCGAAGACGGTGTCGTCGTCGACCAGCAGCGGCGCGCGGTAGCCGATCACCGGCGAGGCGATCACGCTCTTGAGCGCGGCGTCCACCACGGCGGCCCGGTCGACGCCGGCCTTCTCCACCAGCGTCACCGCCTCCGCGAAGGCCGTCACCGACACGACCAGCGACAGGTTGATGGCGACCTTGGTGAGGATCGCGTGGCCGTTGGGACCGATGTAGGTGACCTTGGGGCCGATGGCGTGCAGCAGCTTCTCGACGTGGTCGTACGCCGACCGCTCGCCGCCGACCATCACCGACATCTGGCCGGCGGCCAGGGTCGCGGGCGACCCGGAGACAGGGGTGTCGAGGTAGCGGGCGCCGGTCACGRCCACCTCCTCCGACAGCGCGACGCTGCGCTCGGGGGCGATGGTGCTCAGATCGGCCCACACCTGGCCGGCACGCAGCCCGGCCAGCAGGCCGTCGTCGCCGTGCGCCGCGCCCTCGATGGCCGCGGTGTTGGTGAGCATGGTGAGGACGACGTCGCACTGCTCGGCCACCTCGCGCGGCGTGTCCGCCCAGCCCATGCCGGCGTCGACGAGGTCCTGGGCCTTGCTGCGCGTCCGGTTCCACCCGACCACGGTGTGGCCGGCGTCCATGAGCCGCCGGGCGATCCCGGAGCCCATGGCCCCGAGCCCCACGAACCCCACGCGTTCGATGGCGTTGTACATGCCTCGCTCCTCTCGTGCCTGTCGAGCTGTCACGTGTTGTGCCGGTCCAGGAAGTCGACGATCGCGGCCAGCGCCTCGCGCTGGACCTCGTCGACCTGTGCGACGCCGTCGGCGTCGGACTCGGGGTAGATGTAGCCGTGCACGTCGTGCGACCACGAGCGCCACTCGGCGTCCGCGCGCTTCTCGGCGAGCAGCTCGTAGGTCAGCCGGAAGATCCCCTGCAGCTCGTCCTCGTCGCGGCCCAGCACCAGCACCGGGATGTCGACGCCGTCGAGCCGGGCCGACACCTCGTCGGGGTCGGCGACCCGGGCGCGGGCGCGTTCGGTGCTGCGGAGCTCCATGCTCTCGATGTCGCGCAGGCCGCCGTCGCTGGTCACGGTGGGCACGTCATCGAGYCGCAGGGTGAGCAGCTCGTGCGAGGCGGGCTCGGCGGCGACGCCCGCGCGCAGCAGGCCGGGGTACTGCGAGAGCAGCTTGAAGAGCATCTCGCCGGCGTGGCTGACGCCGACGTGGAAGAGCCGGTCGGCGTCGATGGCGGGATGAGCGGCGACGTGCCGCAGGATCGCGACCTCGTCCTCGTACTCCAGCGGCGCGCGGCTCAGCAGGCCCATGCCCTGCCGCACCGTGCTGCGCAGCGCCCCGCCGGTCTGGTAGCCGAGCTCGACCTCGGTGCGGTAGCGCACCCACGCGCACGCGTACCCGGCGTCCAGCAGCACGTCGGTGACGTGCCGGAAGCGGTGCACCCGGTCGTGCAGCCACCCCATGCCGCCGCCTCCGTTGCCGTAGGCGACGAGCACGAACGGGTGCGGTCCGGGCCCGTCGGGCAGCCGGAGCGCGTACGGCGCGTAGAGGCCGTCGAGGGTCTCGGCCATGAGGTAGTGGGCCGGGCGGTCGGAGCCGGCCAGCGGCTCGACCAGGACGGGGGTGTCGGGGGCGCCCCAGTCGGCAGCGCTCACCGGGTGGCGCTCGGCGTGCCCGGAGCTCCGGCGGCCCAGTAGTCCTCCCTGGCCTTGGACGCGGCCAGCGCCTCGGCGTCCTCGAAGCCCGGCGCCATCGACGCCGCTGTGC
>NZ_JBFUMD010000091.1:0-9700 GCF_054049555.1 Nocardioides sp. P5_C9_2 | reverse complement strand
GTGAAACGAGAACAGCCCGGTGATGGCCACCACGACGGCGTAGGGCCAGTCCCGCAGGACCGCCATCCGCGGCTCGCCCTCCGCGCGTCGGTACGCCGGGAGGTCGGGGAGGCGCGTGCTGTTCCAGGCCGCGAACCCGGTGAACACGGCGTTCAGCACGAAGACGGAGACGTAGGCCCACGTCTCGTCCACCACCAGCGCGGCGCCGCCGAAGACGGAGCCGAGCCCGATGGCCGTGTTGGTGACCGCGCGCAGGTAGGCCTTGAACAGGACGCCGCGTCCGCCCGTGGCGAGCTGGGCGATGACGCCCTGCTGGACGGAGCCGGCCGCACGCTCGAAGAGCGCGAGGAGGCCGAGCAGCAGCGCCAGCTGCCACGGAGTGCGGGCCAGGACCGGGAGGGCACTGGTGACGGCGGCGCCGACCATGAAGACGGTCAGCATGCGCCGCGGCCCGTGGCTGTCGCCGAGGTGGCCGGCCGGCACCTGCACCACGATGCCGACCAGGGCGGCCACCGAGAGCGCGAACGCGACCTCCGCCGCGGAGAACCCCACCTGCCGGGTGAAGTAGAGGGCGCTGGTCGTCATCACGGCGCCGGCCCCGAAGCGGTTGGCGAACGAGCCGATGGCGAGCACCCGCAGGTCCCGCTCGAGCGGGATGCCACGCCGGGTCAACGGCTGCGTCGTACTGGTCGTCATCGCGTCCCCCACGTGGATCCCGCTCTGGATATCGCTGCGCATCTATCTTGATGTCAAGATATATGTGGTGAGACGGTGCGGGGTCAAGTCGGGGGACTGCCTAGGGTGGACGGGTGCTGACCATCGACCAGGCGACGTACGACGCGATCGTCGCCCACGCCAAGCGCGACCACCCGGACGAGGCCTGCGGCATCGTCGCCGGCCCCGAGGGCAGCGACCGCCCCCAGCGGCTCGTGGAGATGGTCAACGCCGCCGGCAGCCCGACGTTCTACGAGTTCGACTCGACCGACCTGCTCCGGCTGTACAAGGACATGGACGCCCGCGACGAGGAGCCGGTGGTCGTCTACCACTCGCACACCGCCACCGAGGCCTACCCGAGCCGGACCGACATCGGGCTCGCCATGGAGCCGAACGCCCACTACGTCCTCGTGAGCACGCGCACCCACGGGAATAACGAGGGCCCTGTGGAGTTCAGGTCGTATCGCATCATYGACGGCGAGGTGACCGAGGAAGAGGTCTCCGTCGTCGCCCAGCTGAAGCCCCGCGAATCGGAAGAGAGCACCCCCTGATGGCCATCGAGGTCCGCATCCCCACGATCCTCCGCACCTACACCGACGGCGCCAAGGCCGTCGACGGGAGCGGGGAGAACCTGCAGGCGCTCATCGACGACCTCGAGGGCAACCACCCCGGGATCAAGGACCGGCTCATCGAGTCGGGCGACCTGCGCCGCTTCGTCAACGTCTACATCAACGACGAGGACGTCCGCTTCATGGGCGGGCTCGAGGCCGGGCTCGCCGACGGCGACCAGGTCGTCGTCCTGCCGGCTGTCGCCGGCGGAGCCCACTGAGCGCATGACGCGCTACGACAGCCTGCTGGAGTCGGTCGGCGGCACCCCGCTGATCGGGTTGCCGCGGCTGTCGCCCGGTGTCCAGTCGAACGGGGCCGACGTCCGGTTGTGGGCCAAGCTCGAGGACCGCAACCCGACCGGGTCGATCAAGGACCGCCCGGCGCTCGCGATGATCGAGCACGCCGAGAAGGACGGCACCCTGCGTCCCGGGTGCACGATCCTCGAGCCGACGTCGGGCAACACCGGCATCTCGCTCGCGATGGCGGCCAAGCTCAAGGGCTACCGGATCGTCTGCGTGATGCCCGAGAACACCTCGGAGGAGCGCCGCCAGCTGCTGCGGATGTGGGGTGCCGAGATCGTCTCCTCGCCCGCGGCCGGCGGCTCCAACGAGGCCGTGCGGGTCGCGAAGAGGGTCGCCGGCGAGCACCCCGACTGGGTGATGCTCTACCAGTACGGCAACGACTCCAACGCCCTCGCGCACGAGCAGGGCACCGGGCCCGAGCTGCTCGCCGACCTGCCCGACATCACCCACTTCGTGGCCGGGCTGGGCACCACGGGCACGCTGATGGGCGTCTCGCGGTTCTTCCGCGGGGCGAAGCCGGAGGTGCGGATCGTCGCCGCCGAGCCGCGCTACGGCGAGCTGGTCTACGGCCTGCGCAACCTCGACGAGGGCTTCGTGCCCGAGCTGTACGACGCCTCGCTCATCGACTCGCGCTTCTCGGTCGGACCGCGGGACGCCGTCCGCCGGGTGCGGGAGCTGCTCGAGCTGGAGGGCATCTTCGCCGGCATCTCGACCGGCGCGATCCTGCACGCCGCGCTCGGCCAGGCCGCCAAGGCGGTCAAGGCCGGCGAGCGTGCCGACATCGCCTTCGTGGTGTGCGACGGCGGCTGGAAGTACCTCTCGACCGGCGCCTACGAGGGCACGGTCGACGAGGCGGAGGATCGTCTCGACGGCCAGCTGTGGGCATGATGCTCGTGTGCCCCTCCGAGTCCTGCGCCACCCGCGGCCKTCCCTGGTCGTCGCTGCGCTCCTGCTGACCCTGCTGCCGTCCGCACCCGTCGCCGCCGCGCCGGCCCGCATGGAGCCTTCCCTGACCAACACCGGGATCCCGTCCGTCGACGGGCGGGCCCGTCAGGGAGAGGTGCTCCGCGCCGACCCCGGCACCTGGACGCCCCGCCGCGAGGAGACGACGTACCGCTGGCTGCGCGACGGCGAGCCGGTCCGTGGCGCCCGGGAGCGCCGCTACCGCCCCGGCGCGGGCGACGTCGGCGCCCGACTCAGCGTCGAGGTCCGGGTGCGGGCCGAGGGCTATGCGTGGACGACCGCGATCAGCGCCCGGACGCCGCCCGTGACCTACGCCGCCCCGGTGCGCCGCCGGGTGACCTACAGCGTCGCCACGCGCGGCCGGCTCACCACCAGYGTCGCGGTCTTCCGTCGCGAGGCGCAGGAGACGTACGACGACGCGCGGGGCTGGCGGGCCGGTGGCATCCAGTTCCGCCGGGTGGCGCGGGGTGGCGACTTCACCCTCGTGCTGGCGGCCGCCTCGGCGCTCCCGTCCTTCTCGTCGACCTGCTCGACCATGTGGTCGTGTCGGGTCGGGCGCTACGTCGTGATCAACCAGGAGCGCTGGAAGCACGCGTCCCCGGCGTGGAACGCCGCCCGCCASCCGCTGCGCGACTACCGCCACATGGTGGTCAACCACGAGACCGGGCACTGGCTCGGTCATGGCCACGTCGGCTGTCCCGGTCCGGGCCGGCCCGCGCCGGTGATGATGCAGCAGTCGAAGGGGCTCGACGGCTGCCGCTTCAACCCGTGGCCGCTGCCCGGCGAGCGCTGAGGGTCAGGGCGCGCCGGTCTCGGTGCTGACGTCGAGGTCCTGGTTCACGTCGTGCTCGCTGCCCGGGACCGCCGGCAGGCCAAGGAGGTCCAGCGCGAGGTTGGCGACGTCGCCGTTGCGCACCGGCTGCACGCCGTCGTACGTCGTCCGGGCCCGGCCGGGGTCGGCGTAGTCGGGGTTGAGGTCGTAGAGGTCGGTGCCAGGCTCGACGCCGGCGCCCCAGACGACGAAGGGGATCCGGTAGTCCCAGACCTTGGTCGGGTCGACGTGCGTCGCGCCCCGGCCGCCGTGATCGGCGGTGAGGATGACCGCGGTGTGCCCGGCGTAGCGGGGCTCGGTGCGCAGCACGTCGATGATCGAGCCCACCCGGCGGTCGGTGCGCCGCACGGCGCGCAGGTAGGCCGGTCCCATGAAGCCCTTCGCGTGCCCGACCACGTCGGGCTCGGACAGGTGCAGGAACCGCAGGGCTCGCGTGGAGCCGGCGAGGTCCCGCTTGAAGGCGCGGACGAGGCCCTGGTTGCCCTCGATGATCGTCTGGGTGTCGGTCGCGATCGGCCACGAGCGGTCCCACAGCGAGAACTTGGTCTTGCTGGCGAAGAAGCCGGCCGAGAGGCCGGCGTCGTCGACGACGGTGAAGACCGATTCGACCGGACCACCCGCAGCAGCCTGCACGGTGGGCGGGGTCAGCCGGTCGTCGTTCCACGTCACGCCGTGCCCGCCGGTCGCGGCCTGGACGCGTCGACCGGTGACCATGCCCGTGTGGTTGGGCAGGGTGAGCGTCAGCTCCTGCTCCGTGCGCGCGTTGAGGGTGGTCGCGCCCTGCCGGATGAGCCGGTGCAGGTTCGGAGCGCCCTTGCGGCCGAGCCGGGTCAGCGCGTTGGGGTTGAGGGCGTCGACGGAGATGACCACGACCGTATCGGCCACCGCCACCCGGCGCCCCGCGTCCGGCGCGCCGGCCCGGACGGGGACGTCGGCGGCGACCGAGCCGGCTCCCGCGCTCATCAGCGCGGCGGAGGCCAGCAGGGCGAGGGAGCGTCGTACGACGGTGCGTCCAGGCATGCGGGCCAGCCTAGGCGCAGGGGGCCCGCGTGAGGTGTGACAGGGCCGACGTACCCGCGCGCGTGCCATCCGCGGCCCGCACGCCCTAGCCTTGCTGCTTGTGCCGACCATCAACCGTGAGGACCCGATCGGGATCTTCGACTCCGGTTTCGGTGGCCTGACCGTCGCCCGGTCGGTCATCGACCAGCTGCCGCACGAGTCGATCCTCTACGTCGGCGACACCGCACGCCAGCCGTACGGCGCGAAGCCGATCGGCGAGGTCCGCGAGTACGCGCTCGAGTGCCTCGACCACCTCTACGAGCAGGGCGTCAAGGCGCTGGTCATCGCCTGCAACTCCGCCAGCGCGGCGATGCTGCGCGACGCCCGTGAGCGGTACGACGTCCCGGTCGTCGAGGTGATCCTGCCCGCGACCAGGCGCGCAGTCGCGGCCACCCGCACCGGACGCATCGGGGTGATCTGCACCCGCGCCACGGCCGAGTCGATGGCCTACGAGGACGCGTTCGCCGCGGCCCCGCAGGTCGACCTGCACGTCCAGGCCTGCCCGCGCCTCGTGGACTTCGTCGAGCAGGGCGTCACCGGCGGCGACGAGCTGACGGCCGTCGCCCACGACTACCTCGACCCCCTGGTGGCGGCCGGCGTCGACACCCTCGTGCTCGGGTGCACGCACTACCCGCTGCTGACGGGCATCATCTCCCTCGTGATGGGTGACGGGGTGACCCTGGTGAGCTCGGCCGAGGAGTCGGCCAAGGACGTCTACAAGATGCTGGTCCGGGGGGACCTGATGCGCGAGTCCGGCGAGCCGACGTACGCCTTCGCCACCACCGGACGGCCCGACGAGTTCGAGACCATCGGTCGCCGGTTCCTCGGTGCCGAGCTGCTCGGGGCCTCCCAGTTCGCCGGGGGCCTGCGGTGAGGCTCACCGTGATCGGCTGCTCGGGCTCCTACCCCGGCCCCGACTCCTCCGCGAGCAGCTACCTCTTCGAGGCCGACGGTCCTGCGGGCGAGCCGAGCCGGACGCGCCCGTGGCGGATCCTGGTGGACCTCGGCAACGGTGCGCTCGGCCAGCTGCACCGGTACGTCGACCCGCTCACCGTCGACGCCGTCTTCCTCAGCCACCTGCACGCCGACCACTGCCTCGACCTGTGCGGCTACTACGTGATGCGCAAGTACCACCCGACGGGCGCGCAGCCGCGGATCCCCGTGTGGGGTCCGCCGGACACCCCCGGACGGATGGCGCGGGCCTACGACCTGCCCCTCGACCCCGGGATGACCGAGGAGTTCGACTTCCGCCCGCACGAGCCGGTCGTGCAGGTCGGTCCGTTCCGCGTCGAGTCCACGCCGGTCGTGCACCCGGTCGACGCCTTCGCACTGCGGGTCAGCGCCGACGGCCGGTCGGTCGCCTACAGCGGGGACACCGGGCCGTGCGAGGAGGTGGAGCGGATCGCCGCGGGGGCGGACCTGTTCCTGTGCGAGGCTTCCTTCCGCGACGGCGAGGACAACCCGCCGGACCTGCACATGACCGGCTCCGAGTGCGGGACGGCCGCCCGGCGCGCCGGCGTCGAGCGCCTGGTCCTCACCCACGTGCCCCCGTGGCACGACCCCCAGGACGCCCTGGTGGAGGCCCGCACGACGTGGGACGGCCCGCTCGAGCTCGCGGTCCCCGGGACGGTCTACGAGCTCTGAGCTCAGACCAGTCCCGCGTCGTGGACGCACATCGCGATCTGCACCCGGTTGGTCACGTCGAGCTTCTCGAAGAGCCGTGACACGTGCGCCTTGACGGTCGGCACCGACAGGTAGAGCTCGGCGGCGATCTCGGCGTTGGCCAGCCCGCGTCCGACGCACACGGCCACCTCGCGCTCGCGCAGGGTGAGCAGGGCGATCCGGGACCGGGCGGCGGCGGAGCGGTCGTCCGGCGCCCCGGACCGCACCTGGCGCAGCAGGGACCGGGTCGCGGACGGGGACAGCATCGCCTCGCCGCCGGCGACCAGCCGGATGGCGTTGACGATCTCGGTGGGCGGCGTGTCCTTGAGCAGGAAGCCGTCGGCACCCGCGGCGACTGCGCCGACCACGTGGTCGTCGGCGTCGAACGTCGTCAGCACGATCACCGCGGGAGGGCTGCTCTCGCGGTGCAGGGCGCGGGTGGCCTCGAGCCCGTTCATGACCGGCATCCGGATGTCCATCAGCACCACGTCGGGCCGCAGCGCCGACGCCATCCGCAGGCCCGCGGCGCCGTCCCCGGCCTCGCCGACGACCCGGATGTCGTCCTGCCCCCCGAGCATCAGGGTGAGCGCCGAGCGCACCAGCGCGTCGTCGTCGACGATGAGGACCGAGATGGGGTCGCTCGTCGACGTGGTCATGCCGTCCACGGTATCGAGGCCCGCAGCACGAACAGCTGGCCGCGACGCCCGTGCTCGAGCCGCCCGCCCCGCAGCTCCGCCCGCTCGGCGAGGCCGATGAGCCCGAGGCCGGCCCCCGGCGTCGCCCCCGGGGGGTGGAAGCCGATCGGGTTGCGGACCTCCACCTCGAGGCCGCGCCCGGGGTCGCCCTCGACCAGGACGCTGACGTGGGCGCCCGGGGCGTGCTTGCCGGCGTTGGTGAGCCCCTCCTGCACGATCCGGTAGAGGGTCCGGCCCGCCCCGTCGGGCACGGGCTCGTCGCGGACGTCGACATGGTCGTCGTACGTCACGTTCATGCCGCTGCGGCGGGCCTCGACCACCATCTCCTCGACGTCGGCGAAGCGGGGCTGCGGCTGGTCGATCGGCTCACCGCTGCCGTCGCGCAGCACGCCGAGCACGCCGCGCAGCTCGTGGAGGGCCTCGTTGGCCTTGCCCTGGATCTGGGTGAGCCCGGCGCGGAGCTCGTCGGCGGCGAGGTCCTCGCGGAAGGCCAGGGCGCCGGAGTGCATGGACACCTGGGTGATCCGGTGGGCCAGCACGTCGTGCATCTCGCGGGCGATCCGGGCGCGTTCGGTGCCGCGGGCCTGGGAGACCCGCAGCTCCTGGTCCGACTCCGCGCGGGCGGCGCGCTGCCGCAGGGTCCACACGAGCTCGCGTCGTGACCCCAGGTAGAGACCCCAGCCCATCATCGCGGTGTTGACGACGAGGTTGACCACGACCACCAGCCAGGACGGGTCCTGCAGCTCGATGGGGGCGTAGAACGAGTACGCCGTCGCCGCGAGGAAGTTGGTGGTCCCGACCAGCGCCACCGACCAGGCGACGCGTTGCGTGGCCACCGAGACCGCGGCCAGTGTCGCGGGGCCCGCGGCGATCCCGGAGAACGTGCTGAGCAGGGCGATGACCATCGCGATGGTGACCGGTGCCCGTCGCCGCAGCACGACCAGGACGTACGACGCGACGCCGAAGAGGATCTCGACCCAGAACAGCACCCGGTGCGACTCCAGCTCGCCCTCGATCGCCTGCGACCAGACCAGCGCCGAGATGAGCGCGCACACGGCCAGCCGCCAGGCGTGGCTGCGCCAGGTCAGCGGGGGCTGCATCTCCCCGGGGGGCGGGCGGTCCATGTCGCACAGGCTAGGCCGTCGCGGGACCGCCCCTACTTTGGTAGGGGCCGGTCCGAGCCCTGCGACCGATGTCCGGAGGCTGTCGGGACGGCAGGCTGTCGGGCATGATCCGCGTAACAGCCCTCACGAAGTCGTACGGCGCGTTCACGGCCGTCGACGACGTCTCCTTCGAGGCGCGCCCCGGCCGGGTGACCGGTTTCCTCGGGCCCAACGGTGCCGGCAAGACCACCACGATGCGCGTGATGGTGGGCCTGACCACCGCCACGTCGGGAGAGGTCACCATCGGTGGCCACCGCTACCGCGACATCCCCAACCCGGGTCGCCACGTGGGTGTGCTCCTCGACGCGTCCGCCCAGCACGCCGGGCGCACGGGACGAGAGATCCTCACGATCGGCGCCGAGACGATGGGCCTGCCGTCGTCGCGGGTCGACGAGATGCTCGAGCTGGTCTCCCTCGACGCCCGCGAGTCCAGGCGCCGGCTGCGCAACTACTCGCTGGGCATGAAGCAGCGCCTCGGCATCGCGCACGCGCTGCTCGGCGACCCGTCGGTGCTCATCCTCGACGAGCCCGCCAACGGCCTCGACCCCGCCGGCATCCGCTGGATGCGTGGCCTGCTCAAGGGGTACGCCGACCGCGGAGGCACCGTCCTGCTGTCCAGCCACCTCCTCAACGAGGTGGAGCTGATCGCCGACGAGATGGTCCTCATCGGGCACGGGCGGATCGTGGCCCAAGGCACGAAGGAGCAGCTGCTGGCCGGTGCGGAGCACCGGTCCACCCACGCCATGTCGCTGGACAACGAGCTCCTCACCACGGTGCTCACCGAGCGCGGTCACACGGTGGTCGCGGCCGGCCAGGGCCTGCGGGTCGAGGCAGCCCCGGTCGAGATCGGTCGCGCGGCCGCCGAGCACGCGATCGTGCTCACCGACCTGCGCGCCGCCGAGGGCGGCCTGGAGGACCTGTTCCTCTCCCTCACCTCCGACACCCAGCGCGACGTCCTCGAAGGAGCTGCCTCATGAGCGCCACCTCCCACGCCGGCATCCCGCAGGCAGGTGCCCCCGACCTCGGCACCATCGACCTCGGCTCGAGCAGCGCCGTACCGATGAGCCGGCTGGCCAAGGTCGAGCTGCGCAAGGCCCTCGACACCCGGGCCGGTCGGTGGTTCGCCATCGCGATCCTGGTCCTCGTGCTGGCCGTGCAGGTGATCTACGCCTTCGCGGCGCCCGACGACGCGCTGGGCTACGGCGACTTCCTCAGCGTCGCGGGCGGGGTCCTCGGCTACTTCATGCCGATCCTGATCATCATGCTGGTCACCAGCGAGGCCAGCCAGCGCAACGGCCTGGTCACCTTCACCCTCGAGCCGCGACGCTCCCGGGTCGTGGTCGCCAAGTTCCTGGCCGGCTTCGCCCTCGCGCTCGCGGTGATGGTCCTGGCCGCGCTCATCGCGGTCGTCGGCACCCTGATCGGCATCGCGACCGGGGCCGAGGCCGACTGGTCGGTCGACGGCAACCTGCTCTTCAACGGCTTCGTGCTCGCCAACGTGATCGGCGTGCTGATCGGCTTCGCCATCGCAACCCTGCTCATGAACACCCCGGCCGCCATCGTGGGCTACTTCGTCTACAGCCTGATCCTGCCCATCGCCGTCGGGATCCTGAGCTCGCTGAGCTCCGGCTTCGCCGACGTCGCCCCGTGGATCGAGTTCAACACCGCCCAGACGCCGCTGTTCACGGGCGACTACACCCC